>CBFGQN010000432.1:0-4130 GCA_965650895.1 uncultured Ignavibacteria bacterium
TGTGATTTTTGTCGGGATGGGAACACTGTTTGCCGTAAGCAACGTGTTCCGATCGATCAAAGCGGAATCCAAGGGAGAGGAAATTGAAATAGAGTGGAAGACGACCGGCGAACAGGGCTTCCACACGTTCGAGGTAGAACGACGAAGCAACGAAGTTCCAACCTATCGGCGAATAGGGAGTGTCGTGGCCAAGGGGTCGGGAGACATCTACACCTTTGTCGATAACGGTGCGTTCTTCCGGACGAATGCAGACAAGGAATTTACCTACCGGATCAAAGCGGTGGGATCAAGCGGATTGGAACAGTATTCGCCGCCGGTAACGGTGTCCCACAAGGTCGTTTCAAGTGTCAAACGCTCGTGGGGAATGATCAAGGAATTGTTCCGCTGAGCAGGAAGCGGTCAACAGGAAATTATTTATAAGGAGATGAGTCGTGGAAGCGGCCCATCTCTTTTTTTATGCCTTAGAAGAGAAGCCAGACCAGACATCCACCGGCCATTGCCGTTCCCAGAGGAAGTGCCACCTGAGTGCCAAAACGAAATCCACCGATAAAGATCGACATGCCGATCTTGACGAGACTGTTCACAGCAGCAGCGATCAAGATCGCCATGACAGCAGTCTCCAGAGGGAGTTCGCCGAGGCTCATGCGAGAGACCGAAAGTGTGATTGCATCAACATCCGTGATGCCCGAAACGGCGGCAAGAAGATATAGTCCCGCTTGATCAAGCCATTCGGTAAGAGCTCTGGCAAGGAGAAGAATAGCAGTGAGCAGAAGACCGAATTTCAAGGCGGTGGCAAACTGGAATGGATTCTGCAGGTCGGGACCGGGACCGGAATCACGATCTCCGGAACGGCGCCATTGATAAAAGGCAAAAGCGTAGATAACCAGAGATACCGTGCCGAGAGGGAAGAGAAGAGACCGGGTGATGTCCGGTGCAAGAGCCGAGGCGACGAGCAAAATACGGAGGAACATCGTGGAGCAAGCGGCGAGAATACCTGAGGCGAGTGGAGCGGAAAGGTTCGGAACCGTGCGGGCATAGCGGGATAGACTGAGCGTAACCGCAGTTGAAGAGACGAGACCGCCGAAGAGTCCGGTTAATATCGCACCGTGACGTGCGCCGCCGATCTTCATCGCAAAGTACCCGACAAACGAGATTGCTGCGATAAGAACCACCATCCACCAGATCTCGTAGGGATTGAGAACGTCCCAGGGACCGTAGCCCCGGTTTGGAAGAATGGGAAGAAGAACAACGGAAATAAGCAGCAGCTTTAATGTGGCATAAAATTCTTCCCGTTCAAGTTTTTCAACAATGTGGTGAAGGGTGGGCTTCAGTCCCAGAAAAAAAGTGACGACAACCGCCGTCACTGACGCTAACACTATGTGCCCCAACAGAACGGTCACGCCCAGCGCGAAAGTTATCAACGCCGCAATTTCCGTCGTCAGGCCAATCCCTTCTTCATTACCGCTGTGTCTGAAATAGGCGACGGCAAACAGAAGTGCAATGCCGGCGAAGCCGAGCCCTATCAGCCACATGCCGACGTATTCGGCCAGCATTGCAGTGAGACCTCCCAGCAGACCGATGAGTCCGAACGTCCGCAATCCTGCCGAGAGAAACGAAGCGTGTGCGGAAGTCTTCGTTCGCCATTCCCGTTGCAGACCGATCAGCAAGCCAAGAGCCAGGGCGACGGCAAGTGACTGCAGCGTATCAAGCTCGCTCATGTGAGTACCTGTAGGGAAAATAACAGCACGTTTTCCTTGATTCTGCGCGATTACTCATGAGACGGGAAATATGAGATCCATAATCGCATTACAACATACCTCTTATCATCACGAACGTCACGGGTAATCTATCGTAGCCAATAGAAGATGACCAGAGTGATCAGGTAGATCAGAAGAACGAATGCTGAATCGAGACCCATGCGGAGAACCTTTTTCTTCTTGCGAATCAACAGGCCGATCAGATAGATCGCCGTCACAACGATGCCCGAGATGACGGCAAATCTGGCGGAAGAATCCACGTGATGCAGAAGGGGGCCTTTTGTAAACACCAGATCGGCGGGGAGAAGCAGGGCAAACATGATAAGATTGCTCCCGAAAATGTTGGAGATGGCCATACTGTGTGCCCCAAGCCGGACGGCGGCAATCGTAGTACTCAATTCGGGCAACGAAGTGGAGCCGGCAAGTAATGTGGCTCCGACAAAACTGGATCCGAGTCCGCTCTGCACGGCCAACGCCTCGGCGGCGTAGACCAGGAAGACTCCGCAAAAGAGAATGGCGGCAGCCGCAGCGACAAAGAGTCTGACAAGACGGGGAAGAGAAAGCACATCGGCTTTCTCAATCAGCGGTCCGGCTTTGATCTGTTCCTCGGACGAAGGGATGTCCAACGGACGCCAGGCATCGTGGGATTCGTAATTGCGAAGAAGCACGATCGCTCCGATATAGGCTGCGGTCAGCAATAATGTTCCGTATCCGATGTGGAGAAGAACCGCTTGGTCCCCTATGAGGTCAATGCCGAGGAGCAGCCCCAGCATAAATGTCAGAAGGCCGGCCTGGAGAAGGAGAATCGATTGTCTTGCGTGGAAGGTGAGCGCGGCATAGGCGATAAACATATCGGCAACCGCGAGGATAGCCGTCTGCATTGTGATGCCGCCGAACATGTTATTCACAACCAGCGTGGCATTCCCTTCAGAAGCCGCAACCAGAGTTGTTACCAGTTCCGGAAGTTCGGTGGCGGCAGCCAGGAAAATCAATCCGACAAACGTGCTGTCGATTCCCGCCTTCTCAGCAATAACATCTCCGTAGAGTGCCAGACGGCTGCCGGCGAACCAGACCCCGGCGGCAGCCGCGGCAAACAGAAGGATGTTTACTCCAATGGGAAGGTCACCTGTGTGGAACAACCGGATTCTCCTGTTGGTCAGTACTTAACAAATTTCGTTGCCCGTGCAATTTCCCAATTCAGGACAAGACCGGCAATGCGTATCTTTGAAAAACAATTTCATCGGTGCAATTATGGAGTTTCGTATGCCGACCAGATTCCTTTCGCTTGGGGTGATGCTTCTCGGTCTTTGGTTCCTTTCGGGGTGTGGTGACTCCGAGGATTCGACAGCCGATACCGGGGCCGACTCAACACTGAATATATCCGACTCAAGTGAACCGGGTACATCCGAAGATCCAGTAGCAGATTCGTCGGCGACCGGATTGCCGGACACAAATCTTCAGAACGACACAACGACTGCCGGTGAAGTCCCGGCTCCGAAACTTGCCTGGAAGTTCAACATAAGGGAGTCGAACAAAGGGTACGAAGGAAATGTTGCTCTTCTGATCAACGGCAAAGAGTATATCGTGGTGCCGAATGCCGCGGTTGAGTATTTCGAACTGGAGAAAGGAGGGTATGGTGACTGGGGCGTCCCGGCCGGAGCTGCGATGGCGATGTACGGTATGGGTGAGGGTGGGGGAGAAGTCTTCTACACTGAAGTGGGAAAAGGAGAAGTGATTCTGCACCGAAAGGAAATCGGCGAGACGGAACAGCCGTTCAAAGTGCTCAAGCGTTTTCCGGTGAGATAGGTACTCATGCCGCCTCCCTCTTTCTTCTTGCAGTTGAAAATGTCCTCCGGCAATGGCCGTTGAGGACATTTTTTTATTGGGGCAGATATCACGGTCGAAGCTGATCTCATATCGGCCGAAGAAAGAAGCCTCTTCATGTTCGAACATAGTGTGAATACACGGGACGAGAAATAAAAAGCAATCGCCGCAGGTGCCGAGAGTAACCAGCCCGGAACAGTTTCTGGAGCGCTGAAGGCTGTTCTGCCGTTCACTGTATCACTCTCTGTGGGGGCGGCACCTGCAACGATTGCCCGAGGGGAGATTGGGGGAGAAGGGAAACCATTCGATCAGATTGATTTCTCACCTGCGCTTATTGCTTCATCGATAAAAGCCTCTTATCTTTATCACAATTGCGATGGCAATATAACCGCTTTTGCGATATAAAGCAAATCAAATATCGATAAATCAATGATCACTCTTGGAGAACGCATACGGGAAGAACGAAAACGTCGGGGTGAATCTCAGCAGAAATTTGCCGAAAATGTGGGAATTTCTCAAAGTTTCCTCTCTGACATTGAACGGAGCATC
>CBFGQN010000433.1:0-4121 GCA_965650895.1 uncultured Ignavibacteria bacterium
CGTTTCTCACGTTTCTCCGCTCCTCGCCCCCCTCGCTGGGCAAATGTTGTTCCAACAGACAACAGCAGAATCGCCAGTGCGACCGTCACTGTTTTCATTCCATTTCCTGTCTTCATAATATCTCCTTCGGTAAATAGAGGTAGTGTTTCAAACGTTGATGTGCCCCTTGCATACGTCGCTTTTGAATTCCGACCGCCGCTCCGACATAGCCTGCTTCGGACGGTTTAGTTCTCGATGTGTAGCGACGTTCTGCCGGGCTCCGGTCCTTTCATTTCCGGATGCAATGGTCGGATTCAATCGGACGAACGACCGGGACAGGCTGGTTTGAGACCGGAGTTCGTTCACGGTTCCCGACAAAAATTGAGCAGAGAAAAAAGTAGATTGGCCCCATGGTCAAGGAGATTGAAATCGTGACGGCTCCGGAGACGGCCGATGACGCCGGAGTCCTGATACGGCAGGCTGCCGAAATCATCGGCGTATCGGAAGAGGAGATCGGCGGAGTCAGGTTGCTTCGCAAGTCGATCGATGCGCGGCACCGACCGGTAGTTCTCCGGTTGCAACTCGAGGTCTGGCTGAACGAACCGATGCCGGAAGAGAGGCTGCCGGAGCCGGATTATCCGGAGGTGCGGGGCGACAGGAGATGTGTGATCGTCGGCGGGGGACCGGCCGGAATCTTCGCCGCCCTCCGCCTGATCGAGCAGGGGATCAAACCGGTGATCGTCGAGCGAGGGAAAGACGTGCAGGCCCGGCGCCGCGATCTGGCAGCGATACAGAAACGGGGGACGGTCAATCCCGACAGCAACTATTGCTTCGGCGAGGGGGGAGCCGGGACATATTCCGACGGCAAACTCTACACGCGATCGACCAAGCGGGGAGATGTCGGCTATGTCTACCGGACTCTTGTAGCACACGGAGCCTCTCCCGCCATCCTGACCGACGCCCATCCCCATATCGGCTCGAACAAGCTTCCGAAAGTTGTGGCCGCGATGCGCGAGAGTATTCTGAAAGCCGGGGGAGAAATCCACTTCGAGCAACGGGTCACCCGGATTCTTGTCGATAAGGGAGGGACGGCTCGTGGTGTCCTGACCGCACGAGGGGATGAATTTACCGGCGATAGCGTTGTTCTGGCAACAGGGCATTCCGCACGTGATATTTTCCGTCTGCTCGACGAGCAGAAGATCCTGATCGAAAGCAAACCCTTTGCCGTCGGCGTCAGGCTGGAACATCCGCAGCCTCTGATCGACCGCATCCAGTATCACACCGAGATCCGCCCCGAAGGTCTCCCCGCCGCCCGCTACCGACTGGCGACAACCGTAAAGGAGCGGGGAGTTTTTTCCTTCTGCATGTGTCCCTGAGGATTTATCGTCCCGGCGGCAACCGAGAACGACGAGGTGGTGGTCAACGGCATGAGTCTGTCGCGACGGGATTCCCCCTTTGCCAACTCCGGTATCATCGTCAACATCGAACCGGAAGACATTGCGGATGTTGCGGGGGGAGGCCCCCTGGCCGGAATGAACTATCAGAAAGCTCTGGAAACGGCGACCGCCGAAGCCGGTGGAGGAATGCAGAAAGCTCCCGCACAACGGATGACCGATTTCATTAACGGAGAGATATCGGCGTCACTGCCGGCGACAAGCTATCATCCCGGTCTGACATCCGCGCCGCTCCACGAGCTCCTGCCGGAGCGGATCGCCTTCCGGCTCCGCTCGGGTCTGAAGCAGTTCGGCAGGAGAATGAAGGGCTACCTGACCGAGGAGGCGGTGCTGATAGCAATCGAGTCCCGGACAAGTTCACCGGTCAGAATACCCCGCGACGGCGGGACGCTTCAGCATCCGCAGATCGCCCGGCTCTATCCCTGCGGCGAAGGGGCCGGATACGCCGGGGGGATCGTCTCGGCCGCCCTTGACGGGATACGGGTGGCCGACCGGATCGGAACGTTGGTTGCAGCAAAGCAGGGATAAGCTGTTCCGATTTTGATGCGGTGACGGTACGCGGATTGGACGGATTCGGACGGATCGACACGGATTGGTCGGGTCAGTCTTCATCTCCGGCGTACATGCGTTCGATCAATTCCGGATAGCGCTTCAGCACTTCTTTCCGTTTCACTTTCAACGTCGGCGTCAGCATGCCGTTTTCGACGGTGAACTCTTCGGAGAGTATCTCGAACCGCCGGACCCGCTCAAAGGAGGAAAGATCCCGTTGCAGGCGGCGGATATCGGCTTCCACCAGACCGAGCGTCCCCTCGGAGGTCGCCATCCGTTTTCTCGCCTCCGGATCGGCCGGATTTCCCGGATCGACTCCCTCCTCCCGCAACGCCTCGGCAAGCGCCTCGAAATCGGGAACGACCAGAGCCGAGAGATAGGGCCGGTCATCACCGATCAGCATGATCTGTCCGATCAGACGACTCCCCCCGAGCAGATCCTCGATCGGTCCGGGCGCAATGTTCTTCCCGCCGGAGGAGACGAAGATATGTTTCTTCCTGTCGGTGATCCGGAGATAGCCGTTCCTGTCGAGTTCCCCTATATCGCCGGTGTGAAGCCACCCCTCTTCATCAATCGCCTCGGCGGTCGCCGCCGCATCGTTGTAGTAGCCGAGCATCACGTTCTCACCCCGAGCCAGAATCTCCCCGTCGGCGGCGATTTTCACCTCGACGTTCGGTATGGGAGGACCGACCGTGCCGAGCTTCGGCCCCTCCAGTGGATTGGCCGAGATCACCGGCGACGCCTCGGTCAATCCGTATCCTTCAATCACGTTAATGCCGACCGCAAAGATGAACTCGCCGATATCCCGGGGGAGCGCCGCCCCTCCGGAGACAAAGAAACGGAGACGCCCTCCGATCCGCTCACGAATTGTCCGAAAAACCAGACGATCGGCAAGGGCATACTTCATCTTCAGAAACATGCCGATCCTCCTCTTCCGCTCCAGCTTCCGGAACCGTTTCCTCCCGACAGCTATCGCCCAGTGAAAAACCTTTTGTTCCCGCTCCGACTTCCGACCTGCCTGACTCTCCACACGACCCTTCAGACGTTCGAGGAATCGGGGAACGGTCGTCATCAGCGTGGGACGGACTTCCCCGAGATTGGTCACCAGACTGTCGATGCTTTCGGCAAAGGCGATCGTGGCGCCGCAGGCGAAGCAACTGTAGTAGCCGGCCATCCGTTCGAAGGAATGACAAAGGGGAAGATAGCTGAGAACGATATCGGTCCGGTGATCGATCGGAATAACGGCCGTCGCCCCCTTGATGTTCGCCACCAGATTCCGGTGCGTCAGCATCACCCCCTTCGGATTGCCGGTGGTTCCGCTGGTATAGATCAGCGTCAGCAGATCGTCCGGCCGGACCCGGGCGATCAGCTCCTCGAACTGACCGGGAACGGCCTCGGCAAGTCTTCTTCCCTCGGCAACGATCTCTTCAAGCATCACGATTTCGATCCCCTCCGGCTTCAGCCCCTGCAGATCCAGTCCGTCGTTCTGCATCAGAAGAATGTGGCGCAGCGATGGAATTCTGTCGACCACCTTCAGGAGCTTGTTGAACTGATACTTGTTCGAGCAGACGATGGCGGTCGTCCCTGCATCGTTGAACACATAGGCAACCTGTTCGGGCGTGAGAATCGGAAAGATCGGGACATCGGCGATGCCGTTGCAGGCGGCCGCAAAATCGGTCAGGATCCACTCCAGCCGGTTCTCGGACATGATGCCGAGTCGATCTCCGCGGGAAAGACCAAGCCCCCGAAGCCCGAGCGCCAGGGCTTCAACGTCCTGATGGAACGTCCTGTAGGAAACGCCCTGATACTTCCCCCCCTCCTTCACAAGGAAAGCATCCTTGTCACTTCCGGCTAGCGTCACGGCGACGTTGCGGAACATCTCCGCTATCGTAGAGAACTCACTGACAAGAGGCATAGAGGTCTTTGATTGGTTCGATTGTTTCGGACGGCGGATCGATCTCCGGATCGGAATTCCCGACTACTCCTCCCCTGTGCAACCGCAGAGCGCAGGCTATCTGCGGATCAACAACGGCTCGGTCCGACTCCAGGTTCCCGCCTCGATACGAAAAAGATAGAGTCCCGGAGGAAGATCGGCAACTCCGAACCTGACGCTGTAGCGTCCCCCCGGCATGAACGAGT
>CBFGQN010000434.1:0-4111 GCA_965650895.1 uncultured Ignavibacteria bacterium
ATCGGCAAAAGATCCTTCACTCGTTGACTTTACCGTTCGGCGATGATAGAAACCGGAACAGCCCGACATGAAGTCGGGCTGTTCCGGTTTAAACAGGCAGGATTTGATCTCTCCTCTACTCCACAACAACCCGTCCTCCCGCCACCGGGGTATCCGATGTACTGGAAACGGAAAACGAATAGACTCCCCGGGGAAGATCGGCAGTGGAGAGAGAATATGATGTTCCAATGAACTCTCCGGTATGGACATTCCTTCCCCCCTGATCGAACAACCGGATCCGATAGGAACGGCTCTCCTGACCGTCGAATTCAATCAACGCCGATTCCCGAGCCGGGTTCGGTGAGACACGGGCCGGATTCGGGAGATGGTCGATGGAATAGGAAACTCCGGAAGTTGCAACCAACGCAAGGTTGTCGATCGACAGATAGCAGCAGTTCATCGTGTCCGGTCCGCAGAAACCGGGACTCCACGGATCGCTGGAGTAGAAGATGACGGCGATGGAATCGGGCATGATCCAGGGATTCGAGATCTCCAGATCGATCGAGAAGCGTTGCCACTCTCTGTTCTCGGGAAACCGGTAGGTCGTGAAGCCGATCGTATCGATATCGTTCTTCTCCGGGTTCCACGCCTTCAGCAGAATGTAAACGTGCCCCGAGTCGACGCTGTTCTCTCCCCGCCCCTTGTTCCCTCCCTGCTCGTACCGGTAGTAACCGACAAGGTGTGTGGGGATGAAATTGATCGGAACTCCGGCATGATTCAGATCGAACACTTGCGGCTCTCCCTCTCCCAGCGACAACGTCCCGACCGCATAGGCATACCAGTTCCAGACCGATGCGGCGGCACTCCCTTCGTAGGCCTCGGAGGCCCGCCCCGACCCGAACCCGGTGCCGGTCCAGCCGACCGGGATTTCTCCCCCCGCCCGCTCCTCCCAGTTCTCGAATCCATCGCGAAGTTCCTGCGCTCCCAGCAGACAGGGGAGCAGGAGGAACAGCACCGACGCAAAAAGTCTCTTCCTTTCCATGATTATCCTCGCAGGTATGCAGTAATTGATGGACGATATTGAACTCGCCTCAAATTACCGGTGGGGGAAGAGGATCGTATAGGAGAAAAAGAGGATGGAACAGGAGAGATCGCGCCTTCGTGCATATTTTCCGCCTGACGCTATCCCTCCACCAGATGCCGCGCCATCACTTCCCCCACCTGCAGCGCGGCCGAGGTCATGATGTCCAGATTCCCCGCGTATTTCGGCAGGTAATGCCCGGCACCTTCCACTTCAAGCAGACAGGTCACCTTCAGTCCATGGAATTCGCCGACGCCCGGCATCATCACTTTCTGCTCGTCGAAGATCGGTTCCTTCAGCAGACGGTAGCCGGGGACATACTCGGCCACTCGCGCGACGGTGTCGTGGATCGATTCGGCGATCTCCTTCTCGTTCCCGTTCTCGCAGAAGGTGTAGACGGTATCCCGCATGATCAGCGGCGGCTCGGCCGGATTGAGAATGATGATCGCTTTCCCCTTCCGCGCCCCTCCGATCCGCTCGATCCCCCGCGAGGTCGTCTCGGTAAACTCGTCGATGTTCGCCCGCGTTCCGGGTCCGGCCGATTTGCTGGCGATCGAGGCGACGATCTCGCCGTAGATCACCGGGGCGGTTTGGCTGACGGCCCAGACGATCGGAATCGTCGCCTGTCCGCCGCAGGTCACCATGTTCACGTTCGGCGCGTCCAGATGCTCGGTCAGGTTCGCCACCGGCACCACGTAGGGTCCGACAGCGGCCGGAGTCAGATCGATCACCCGCTTCCCCGCTTCGCGCAACACCTCGGCGTGATGGAAATGGGCCTTCGCACTCGTGGCGTCGAAGACAAGATCGATATCATTGAAGAGAGAGCTCGCGGTCAGTCCGTCGATCCCCTCGTGCGTCACCGCCACCCCCATCCGTGCGGCCCGGGCCAGTCCGTCCGACTCCGGATCGATGCCGACCAGCATCTTCACCTGCAACTCGTTCGAGAGTCGCAGCATCTTTATCATCAGATCGGTGCCGATGTTTCCGGAGCCTATGATTGCGCAGTTCATGTCTCTGTAGTTTGTTGTCGGGCAAACACGTCCATTATTCCCCACCGGCGGCAGAGGCTCTCCCTCCTTGTCCGGAATGCGGCACGAAAGATACGGAGTCGTCCTCTTTCCAGCCGCTTCAATTCATCCGTCACACAAACGGATATACGAACCATGGAAAACGGTCGGGTTGTCGACCTCCTCTCCGCAATGCTCGTCGGGATGAAAGGGGTCAACCAGCGTCCGGACAGACTGGAGCATCGTTTCGAAAATCTTGAAGGTCGCATTGAGAAGCTGGAAGAACAGCAGGCAAAGGCCAACCTGATGCTCGTCGAGATGCGGACCTCATTCATGCGCCTTGCCGACCGGCTGATCCGACAGGATAAAATTCCGGAACGGATTACAAAGCCGGAAGGGGTGGTATTCAGATAGAATGTGCGATTTCTGCGGCCGGATTTTGGCAAGAGCATGGGCTGCGAAGTCGATCCGTCGTTACCACAGTTCGTTGTTTCTCCTCCTCTAAAACCTGACGCTCACCTCTCCCATCCTTCCGATCCTCACCGACACGAAATCTCCGGCAACCACCGGCGAGACGGGTCCGAGCGCTCCGGAGAGGATCACCTGTCCGGCCTCCACCTCCGTCCCCAACGCCCCCAGCCGGTTCACCAGCCAGACGACGGCGTTGACCGGATCGCCGAGACATGCCGCCCCCGCCCCGGTGGAGACGACCTCGCCGTTCTTGCGGAGCGTCAGACCGATCGTCCGGCTGTCGATCTCCCCCAGTCCCGTCGGCTGCGAGCCGAGAACGAACATGCCGCTGGAAGCGTTGTCGGCAACCGTGTCCTGAATCCTGAACTTCCAGTCCCTGATCCGCGAGTCGATGATCTCGATAGCCGGAAGGACAAAGTCCGTAGCGGCGATCACCTCAGCCGCGGAGACGCCCGGTCCGCGCAGCGAACGCTTCAGCACGAAGGCAAGTTCTCCCTCGACACGGGGTTGCAGCAGTTGGCGGATCGGCGCGATCCCCCCGTTCGGCACGGCCATCACGTCAAGCAGTCCGCCGAAGTCAGGCTCGGAGACGCCGAGCCATTCCTGCACGGCGTGACTCGTCAGGCCGATCTTTCGCCCCACAAGCTCCGCCCCGTCGGCAATTCTTTTCCTGAGGTTCACGCTCTGGATTTCATACGCATCCTCGATGCTCAGATCGGGATGCGTATCGGTCAGCGCCTCGCACGGCGTGCGGGAAAGCTGTGCGTTGTGGAGTCGGTCGGCAAGTTCGGTAGTCACGGGAATTCAAAAGGAAAAATGCAAAATTCAAAAACGGAGGACGAAGTACTCCTATTCGGGATCGACGGCGACGGCCTTGATTTCGATCAGCAGGTTCGGATGGGGGAGTCGGCTGACGGCGACGGTTGTGCGGGTCGGCCCGGTTTCGGCGTTGAAGTATTCGTTGTAGACGGCGTTCATGCCGGGGTAGTCGGCCATATCGATCAGGAAGACCGTCAGGTCGACAAGATGCTCCAGGTCGGCACCGGCTGCATTAAGAATCGCCCGGATGTTCTCGATCACCGCACGCGTCTGCTCCCGGATATCCCGCTCCACCGTTCCGTCACCGTGAATGTTCACCCCGACATGCGTGTTGTCGGGTCGGCGTGAGGAGACGCCGGAAACGAAAATGAACCCGTTCGCTTTTCTGGCATGGGGATAATTGGCCAGTGCCCCGGCCCGGTTTTCAAGAATAAAGGTGTTGTTCTTCATCGCGGCAATTTTTTTTTGAGATCGGGAAAATACCAAATCGATCCGGACCCCGAACGGCACGGTTCTTGTGATTCTTTCCAACAGCCCTTCCGGATTCCATCCAGACGGACCGATGTCCGACACCGATTCCGGCCGGGACGACAACCTTGCGCCAGACCTGACCTCTAACAAAAAACAGGGTAAGGTGTTAATGGAGCAAGGGAAACACCATGTTCTACCTGAAACCCTGGAGTGCATCATGAAGACCCGTACCTTTTCCCTGTACTGCACACTTTCCCTTCTTCTTCTCGGCGCATGCAGCGAC
>CBFGQN010000435.1:0-4095 GCA_965650895.1 uncultured Ignavibacteria bacterium
ATCACCGATAGGTGCCGACTCCGACGCGGAATCGCCGACGACGAAGAAAGCCCCGTAACGTCCCCGTTCCATACGGGTGTCCGTCGTAAGTTCGGCCGGAGGGTCGGACGAAAAACATCCGAAACAGAGCGCCGGAACTTCCGTAGCTCTCGCGTTCAACAAACCCGCTTTTACACAATCAGGAGGACTGATGATGAAGCCCTTATCATTTCGCTCGCTCACTCTCGCCTTGCTTGCCCCCGTCGTTGTCGCCTCTCTGTTCATTGCCGGGTGCGATGAGGGGGGGTCCAGAGGACAAGTATCAATGAGGGCGCTTGGAGGATCGGAAAAATCCGGCGAGGTTCAGTATGAGGCGATGGCCGCAAGCGAAGAGGACGTCTACACGGACGATGCCGTTGCCGCCGACTCCGTTACGCAGGCCCCCTCCTTCAATTACACGGAGATCTACGAAAACCCCTTCCGCGCAGTCAACACCTCCCCTCTCTCCACGTTCTCCATCGATGTCGACGCTGCCTCCTACAGCAACGTCCGGGGCTATCTGAGCCGGGGAGAACAGCCCCCCGCAAGCGTCGTTCGGATCGAGGAACTCGTCAATTATTTCGCCTACGATTATCCCGAACCGACCGGCGAGCATCCCTTCGCCTTCAACACCGAAGTGGCCGACTGTCCGTGGAATCCGGGGCATCGCCTGATTCGCGTTGCGTTGCAGGGGAAGGATGTGCAGGCCGCCCAGCTTCCTCCGTCGAATCTCGTCTTCCTGATCGACGTCTCCGGCTCGATGGAGAGTGAGGACAAGCTGCCGCTGCTGAAACAATCGTTCCACGCCCTGATCGACGCTCTGCGTCCGGAGGATCAGGTCGCCATCGTCGCCTATGCCGGCAATGCCGGACTTGTTCTCCCCTCCACTTCCGGTGCCGACAAGAAGACGATCCGCAGGGCGATCGATATGCTGGAGTCCGGAGGTTCCACCGCCGGAGGGGCCGGCATTACGATGGCCTACAGGATTGCGAAGAAATACTATCAGGAAGGAGGGAACAACCGGGTGATCCTGGCCACCGACGGTGACTTCAACGTCGGCGTCTCCGGCGATGCCGAACTGGTCGGTCTGATCGAGTCGAAACGGGACGAGGGGATTTTCCTGAGCGTCCTCGGCTTCGGCACGGGGAACTTTCAGGACAGGAAGATGGAAGGACTGGCCGATAACGGAAACGGCAATTATTACTACGTCGACAATCTGCGGGAGGGAAAGCGGATTCTCGTCGGCGAACTCTCCTCGACGCTCTACGCGATTGCGAAGGATGTGAAGCTGCAGATCGAATTCAATCCGGCAAAGGTGAAGGCATACAGGCTGATCGGCTACGAGAACCGGGTTCTTGCCGCGCAGGATTTCGACAACGATGCGAAGGATGCCGGAGAACTGGGGGCGGGACACTCGGTGACGGCTTTCTATGAGGTCGTTCCGGTCGGTGCCGAAGTCGGCTACGCGGTCGATCATTCAAAGGCCGACGAGTATCAGGATGCCGACAAAGAGCCGGTCGTTTTCGGTCCCGGCGATCTGATGGCCGCCCGCCTTCGTTACAAGGAGCCGACCGGATCATCCAGCAAGCTGATCGAACATCACGTTGCCGACGGCCACCGGCCGATTTCGCAGGCGACCGCAGAGTTCAAGTTTGCCGCCGCCGTGGCCGGGTGGGGGATGCTGCTGCGCGGATCGGACTACTCCGGCGATGCCTCCTTCAGTCAGATCGCAAGTCTGGCCCGTGCCGGACTTGGCCGCGACGAGCAGGGATACCGGTTCGAGTTCCTGACGCTGGTCGAGAAGAGCGCTTCGATGAACGGGGAGAGGATCACCGGGGATGTGAAGGTTGATGGACGTGGTCCCGGATTGCGATAGACGATCTGAATTGAATGCGCGATGGGGAGGCCGCCGGGAATATTCCGGCGGCCTCTCTTTCTTTGTGGTAAGATTTACCACAAAGAGCACAAAGAAGCCACAAAGGACTACGGAGAGATTCTTTGCATTTCTGTATAATGTTCCCTGCTCTCTTCGGAAGGATCGTTCACGAATACCCGGATACCATGCGACGTCGCGTTCTCCTGCTCTTTCTGCCGGCCGTTTTGGCTCTGGCCTCGCTGCTCATCATTGATCGGAGTGACCGGCATCCGCAAGTTCCCGATAACGAAATCGGAGCGACCTTCTCATCGGATCGTCTCCGCTGGGAATGGGAGCGTCAACGCGATCCGGCCACCGGAAGAATTCCGGAAGACATCAGGCGCAGAGAGCTTGCCTTTGCCCGGACGCTCCCGCAACGGGAGGGTTTCGGAAGTCTGCTGAAGGGGAACGGGATCGCCGCCTACTCCTGGACACATCATGGTCCCTGGAATGTGGGGGGACGGACCCGGGGACTGGCCTTTGATGTGACCGGAGAGGATACGATCCTGGCAGGAGGGGCCTCGGGCGGACTCTGGCGTTCCTCTGACGGAGGGAATTCGTGGGTGCAGACGACCGGACCGGATCAGTTGTTAGGGGTGACGACGCTTGTGCAGGATACGCGCGAGGGAAAGACGCACATCTGGTACTACGGAACCGGAGAGGGATTCAACAGCGCGAGCGGACTGAACTTCTACGCCCGCTTTCTCGGCGACGGCATCTACAAATCGACCGACAACGGCAGGTCGTGGAACCGGCTGGCGGCGAGCGGATCGGGGACGCCGCAGATTCTGAATCCCGGAGATATTACCTGGCGCCTGGCGATCGATCCGTCGAATCCATCCGAAGATATTCTCTATGCCGCCATCAGCGGGGCAATCGCCCGATCTTCGGACGGCGGCGAGACCTGGAAAGAAGTCCTGAAACCCTCCAGCCCTCTCAGCTCCCGCAGTTTCTATTCCGATGTGGCGGTCACGTCGCAAGGGGTCGTCTACGCAACGCTCAGCAGCGACGGACGGCGGAAGGGGATCTTCCGTTCGGCGAACGGGGTCGACTTCACCGACATCACGCCGGACGATTTTCCGGACGACTACAACCGGATCGTCATCGGTCTTGCCCCATCGAACGAAAACATCCTCTACATCATCGGCGAGACGCCCGGCAGCGGCGCGATCGGACGGAACTTCCTCGGCGAGGAGTCATGGCATTCCCTCTGGAAATATACCTGGCTCTCCGGTGACGGAGCGGACGACGGCGGGATGTGGGAAGATCGCTCGGCAAACCTTCCGCAATACGGGAGCAGCTTCGGCGATTTCCAGTCGCAGGGGGGATACGATCTTCTGGTTCGCATAAAGCCGGACGATGAGAACACACTCTTCATCGGCGGGACCAACCTCTACCGTTCCACCGACGGATTTGCCACGAACGAACGGACCGCCTGGATCGGCGGCTATCGGGATGTGGTGCTGAACGTCGGAGAGAACGCGGTGATCGAACATTACGATTATCCCGGACAGCATCCCGACCAGCACGAGGTGGTCTTCTCGCCGACTGATCCGAACGTGATGCTGAGCGGCAGCGACGGAGGAGTCCACAAGTCGCTCGACGCGCTGGCCGATTCCATCGACTGGATCTCTCTGAACAACGGCTATCTCACCACGCAGTTCTTCACCGTGGCGATCGACCGGGAGACGCCCGGAAGCCGGATGATCGTCGGCGGCACACAGGATAACGGGACGTGGAGGAACAACGGGAGGGGAGGGAACGAGCCGTGGGAGCGGACCGGCAGCGGCGACGGAGCCTATTGCACGGTAACCGATGGAGGACGATATCTCTACGTCTCGAAGCAGCGGGGAAGAATCTACCGCGTGGAGCTTGACGGGGAGATGAACGTGACCGGATCGACGCGGATCGACCCGGAGGTGCCGGACTCCGATTTCTACCGGTTCATCAATCCGCTGGTGATCGACCCGAACGACACGAAGATGATGTACATCCCCTACAGTCAGGGGATCCGGCGGAACAGTGACGTGACGGCGATTCCGCTGGACAACAAGCGGGCAACCTCGCTCGGCTGGGATTCAATCGCCGGCGTTTCGACAAGCGTTATCACGGCGGTCGGGATCAGCGACATGAATCCCTCACACAGGCTCTGGTACGGCACC
>CBFGQN010000436.1:0-4089 GCA_965650895.1 uncultured Ignavibacteria bacterium
TGATGCTTCCACTTCAAATCTACTCCTACTGTCAGATTATGTCGTGACTACTTCATATTACGTCCTCTCGACTCCCGACTCTCACCTCATTCCCTTCCGGCAATGAAGCTCCGGAACATCGGATTCTCTGACTCCCGATTTTCAACTCTCTCTCCCCCAACCATTTAACAATTCAACTCCCGACCCTCGACTCCCGACCCCTTCAAACTCCCCCCAACCATTCAACGATTCAACTTCCGATTCCCAACCATTGAACTATTGCCAACTTTCTCCCCAATACCCGAAACTTCTTCCCGTCAGCTTTGTTACTTTGTGACGAACCGTCCCTCCCGTGCCGTCAGAATGTTCCGACATCGTAATTCAGCTGCAATATGATTTGATGATACGTCCCTGCAATACCTGTTTTTTTTGCTCCACAACCTCTCTGCGGATATTCCGTTCCTTCATTCCGACCATTGCCGGTCGGCACAGAATCGGGGCCGGAAGCCTTCTTCTTTCCGGACTTCTCCTTCTCCTGACATTGCTGCCGGGACAGCTCAGCGGACAGAGCCTCTCGATTCTTGACGTCAATACCATCAACTTTCCGGAAGTGTCGGGAAGCGTCATTGCTCTGGACGCAAGCGGCGTGCCGATCAGCGGTCTCGATGCCGGAAGCCTGAGCGTCAGCGAGGACGGAATTCCCAGAAACATCATCAACGTCACCTGTCCCCCTTCCGGAGGCCCTACCCCTGTAAGCGTGACGCTGGTTATTGACCGGAGCGGGTCGATGCTGGCTCCGCTTCCGAACGGATTGACCCCGCTCGACCTGATTGTCGACGGCACTTCCGCCTTTCTGGAGACGCTTCTGTTTACCCCTCCGACGGCGGTGGCCATCACGGCATTCAACGAACGGCCTTTTCTCGTCAGCGACTTCCGAACGTCGGCCCCTCCCCTTCTCTCCGTTCTCAACGGACTGGTACCGGAGGGAGGGACGGAATTCAATCCCGCTTTTATCGATCCCCTTCTGGGAGGCATCTCCCTCCTGAATACCCGTCCCGACTCGGTCCGCCGCATCCTGATCTTCATCACCGACGGTGCCCCGAACACGCCGCCGGACGTCAACACCATCGTTGCACAGGCGCGGGATGCCGGCGTCGGTGTCTACGCCATCACCATCGGCTCACCGATGAGCTCCCGACTTGCGGCAATTGCAACGCAAACCAGCGGGAAGACCTGGGAGAACGTCCGGACGACCGAGGAGCTGTCGGCGATTCTGCGGAGCATCGCCCTGATCAGCAGAGGGATGGAGCCCTGCCGGGTCACCTGGCGTTCGGAAACCGCGTGCGGTCCGGACAAAGTCGAGCGGAACGTCGAAATGCGCCTGAGTCCTCCCGGACTGCTCGGGAAAGGGACCTATCAGGTACCGCAAAGCGAACTGATGCTCCTGCAGACGACGGAGAAATTTCTCTGGTTCGGAAAAGCCACGTTCCCCGCAACGCCGACACAACAACTGACGCTCACCGCACGGAACGGATCCATTACCGTCGAGCGTGCGATGATATCCGACCCTCTCCACTTCTCGGTCTCCAACTGGGGAGGAACGCCTCCCCCATTCAAACTGAACGACGGGGAGAGCCGGACGATCACCGTACAGTTCGCCCCGACCGACACAACCGGATATGCGGGAGAGTTGCAGTTCATCGGGCTTCCCTGTTCCAGCAGACCGGTCCTGCTGGCCGGAGGAGATCGTCTGCCGCAGGACGACTCTCCGTTGAGTCTCCGCTCTCCCGTCGGCGAGGAAGTCTTCGGCACCTGCGATTCGGTAACGATCACCTGGGGGGGCATTCCCCCGGATGAACCGATCCGCATACAATACAGCAGCGACGACGGAAAGAACTGGCAAACGATCACCGATTCGGCAACCGGATATGAATACCGCTGGCTCCCCCCCGGTCCCGGCACCGCCTACCGCATCAAGGTCTCGACCGACGCCGCACAGCAGCATATCATCAACACGATTGCCGGAGGGGGAGATCTGGACGAGGATGAAATCTTCGCCACCCAGTCGATCCTCCGTTCGACAATGGGAGTTGACGTCCGCGACGACACGCTCTTCATCGCCGAGGCCGGACGGAACAAGATCCGGGGAGTCGATCTGGTCTCGGGAGTCATCACCACAATTGCCGGAACCGGACTGAACGGAAACGGCGGGGACGGGGGACCGGCAACACTCGGACGGCTCAGCAGTCCGACCGATGTTCTGGTCACCGACGACACAATTTTCATCGCCGACAGCTACAACCACAAGATTCGCGTGATCGACCGCAGGACGGGACGCATCTACACCTTCGCCGGCACCGGGGCTATCGGCTTCAGTCCGGACGGGACAAAGATGGATTCGGATACCGCCTTTATGAACTTTCCGGTCTCGCTGGAAATCGATGATCGCTATCTCTACGTCAGCGAATCCGGAACAGACCGGATCAGAAGGATCGACCGCAAGACATTGATCATTTCCACCGTTGCCGGAGGGGGAACGTCATTCGACAGTGACGGCGCTCCGGCCACCGTCGCCCAGCTCTCCGTACCGTACGGCATGACCATCGTCGACAGTCTGTTGATCTTTGCCGAAAGGGATGCGGGACGTATCAGGAGAGTGGATCTTCGGACCGGTATCATCTCGACCGTTGCCGGAAGCGGAAGAACGGGGAGCAGAGGGGACGGAGACCTGGCCATCAGGGCGGAACTCCAACTGCCGACCGACGTCGCCTTCTACGGCGACTCCCTCTTTATCGCCGACGCCGTCAACAACAAGATCCGTCTGGTGGACATGAAGACCGGCATCATCAACACGTTTGCCGGAAACGGCATCCCGAATTACGGCGGCGACAACGACGTACCCTGGCGCGCGAGCCTCAACAGTCCTTCCGGTCTTGCCGTGCGGGGGGATATCCTCTACGTCTCCGACCGGTTGAACGACAGAATCCGGACGATTACTCTCTATCGTCCGGACGGACTTGACTCCTCGCGTGCGCCGTTCTCGGTGATCGCGCCGAAGCTGAAGGTCAATCCTCTGATCTCCGGTCGGCGGATCGATCTTGGAGAGGTCGCTGTCGGAAACCTCCACGATTCGATCATCATCGCACTGGTCTGCAATCAGGGAGACGGTCCCCTCCTTCTGGACTCGGCATCGATCATCGGTCCGCACCGGGATGAATTCTCGGTCGTCGGAGGTCTGGCTCCCGATCCGCTTCTTCCGGGGGAATGCCGGACGGTGACGATTGAGTTCAGACCGAAAGGGACCGGAACGAGAGAGGGGGCCGTCATCTTCCACGGCGCCTGTGCCGGCACCGATACGGTTGGGCTGAGGGGAACGGGAAGGAGCGGGTGCGACGTGGCGGCAGTGGAACGCCTTGATTTCGGCGATATTCCGTTCGGCCTTTCCGCAAAAGATTCATTGTTGAAGTTCTCGCTCTGCAACAACGGGAGTGAAGTACTGCAGGGTGTCGTCAGCCTTTCGTCTCCCGACGGAACCTACAGGCTGGTTGAAGGGGCCGGTCCCTACGAACTCTCCGCCGGAGAATGTCTGGACCTGACGGTCCGCCTGACACCGCAGGGGACGGGACTGAGCATGGGCGTGATCGACTACGGCATCCCGGTCGGTTGCGGCAATCCGCAGACGATCCTCTCCGGTCGTATCCTTACGCCGCCGGAACTCGATATCGCACCGCTCGATCTCGGCGCAGCCCCCTGTCCGGATCAAGCCGTCGATACCGTTGTGGACATCACCAACCGGGGTGGAACGCCTCTTGAAATTACCGGCATCAACTTTCTTCTGAACGATGAAGGATTTTCGCTGGTCTCCACGCCCCCGACTTCGTCGGTCCCCTGGATCGTGCCGCCGGGCGGAATAAGAGAGCTGCACATCCGACTGAGCGGGACATCGGCCGGACCGAAAGCGGCTGAGCTCGAAATCGTTTCGAACGATCCGGTCGGACCGATCACGCTGAACGTAACGGGTCGGCGCGATTCGCTTCGCCTTGCGGCGGTCTCCCCTGTTGTCAGCGTCCGGCGGGATGCCGGTGCTTCCTATCCGCGCGACACGTTCCT
>CBFGQN010000437.1:0-4081 GCA_965650895.1 uncultured Ignavibacteria bacterium
GCATTGCCGCACGGAATCTCGGCCCGCAACTGATGGAGCTTCCCCTCGCGTGGGACGGATTGGCGGTAGTTGTACCGAACGAATCGCCCCTGAACGAGACGACCGTAGAAAGACTGAAAGAGAGCCTGAAGCAGGAGAACCGACCGATGTCATCCTTGCAGGGAGATGCGGGATCGGAGCCCCTGCGGTTTGTGTTTCCCTCTCCGAACTCATCCTCCCACACATATGTTCGCGAAAGGCTTCTCGATGGTGCCGAGACTGCTCCGCCGGTCCGGCGACTCGGTTCGGTCGACTCCGTACTCGACCTGATTGCAGCAGGAGAGGGCATCAGCCTGATCCCATGGTACCGGGCGCATCAGGACAGTAACCGGGTCCGCACGCTCCGGGTCGGGTTCACCGATTCGCTCGGAGGGATCCATTCACCGGTCCGGGTTCATCCGACTTCGCTTGTGATGAACGAGTACCCGATGAAGCTCCGCATCGTCGGGTATTCTTTCGCCGGAATCAAGTCCCCGGCAAACGGATTCCTCTCGTGGCTTGCCGGTTCGGATGTCGCCCAGCAGGGAATGGTACGGCTCGGTCTCGAATCGGAAAACGTCCGGTTCCGGTTGACTCCAAGCGAGTAAAAGAAATAGAGTATATCCCCTTCGATCTTCTTCGACGACCTCGTCGTTACAAAACGAGGAGAAGCCCGGTCAATCTCTGCGGGCGTTTTTGCGTCAACGACAGGCCTTGTCCGGAAGAGGGGGGAAGACGAGGGACAGACAACGCATATCATCGGACATTCACATAAACTGAAGACTGCCATGACGGTACGATCATTTCTCAAACCAACCGGAGCCCTGATTCTTGCTTTGATGCTTCTGGGAGGAACCTCACTTCTGCATGCACAGAGCAAGCTGGACGAAGCCCGGATTGCCTTTTCCAATAAAGAGTATCTGCAGGCCGCCGAGCTCTACAAGCAGGCCGTGCAGGAGAAACCGAAGGACACGAAGATTCTGATGGAGGCGGGCGACGTCTACATGGTCCTGGAATTCTACGACACGGCACGTACCTTTTATCAGGATGCCTACAATCAGGACAGCCGGGACGGGTTGATCAACCGGAAACTGGGAACGGCTCTCTCCTATCTCGGCGAGCACGACGAAGCCATCGAGAAGCTGCGCCGTGCATACAAATTCGAGGACGAATCGCTCGATGTCCAGCTCGCCCTTGCCGACGCCTATCTCCGTATGGGAACCGACTCGCTGGACAAAGCGGAAATCGCCATCCTGCAGGCCGACAAGAAGTTCCCGAACAGTCCCCGTGTCAAGGTAGCTCTGGGAAATCTCTACTTTGAACGGGGAGTCTACGCGCTTTCCGAAACCTATTACAAGCAAGCCATTGATCTGGACGGATCGCTGATTGAGCCGAGAATCCGACTCGGAATCTCCTATCGCGAACAGGGAAAGCGGGAGAACAATCCCGAGTTCTACAAAAAAGCTCTCGAACAGTTCAATTACGTCACCAATGTTGCTCCGAAGGAACCGGTTCCGTGGCGACAGAAGGGAGAGATCCTGTATCTGGCCAGGCAGTACGAGGAGGCATTGAACGCGCTTGAGCAGTACCAGATCCTGCGTCCGGACGATCCGCAGGGAGACTTCCTCTTCGCCCTTGTGGCCTCCGAAGGTCAGTACTTCACCGCCGCAATCGAACCGGCACGACGCATCCTCAGTCGCAACGACGAACGATCCAGACGATTCCATCCCGAGGCGCACGTCCTCGTCTCGCGAGGCTACTACTCCAAAGCACAGGCACTCAAGGAGGAGAACCAAATTGACAGTGCGCGCCTCTTCTACAAGCTGGCCGCCGAGGCTTACGACGCCTCACCCGACTCGGTCCTCAGTGCCAACGACTTCATCTATCAGGGGACAGCATGGATGTGGCAGGGAGACACCGCACGCGGTATCCAGGTCTGGAACTCCGTCCTCGACCGATTCCCCGACAGCTGCGATCTCGGACTGACACTCACCAAAGCCATGTTCTCCTACGGGCAGTTCGAAACCACGCTTACCTCGCTCGACAAGCTCGAAGCCGCCTGCGGTGATCGCTTCGCCGCCACGCTGCCGATGCTCCGAGGTCTGACCCTGCTCAGACTCGACCGCAAAGAGGAGGCCGTGGCCGCCTACAACAAGGCCATCGCCGCCGACAGCACGAACGTCGACGCCTACTACCGACTGTTGAACACGATGGTCGCGCTGAAGCAGTACGAGGTAATTCCGGCGATTGTCGACCGTATGAGCGGCGTGGTCTCCGAGGAGGGGAACGAGGAGGCGTTGGCCTGGTGCTATTACTTCAAGGGGATCTCCCTGTTCAACCTTGAGAAGTATCAGGATGCGATCGGAGCCTTCGAGAACGCGACGCGGTTGAAGATCGACCATGCGCAGGCGTATCTGTACATGGCGGTTTCCTACCACACGTTGAAGAAGAAGCCGGAGGCCTGCAGAAACTATCAGAAGGTCCTCCAGTACGATCCCGATAATGAGTATGCGCAGGATAATCTGAAGAAGTTGGGATGTTGAGCCGGATTTTTATCCGATCCGGTAACATTCTTCGGCGACCGTCGTCTTAGTTGCCCGGCGGTCGCCGTTTTGTGTGATATGGCAAGGAAAAGAAGGGCTTGCATAAGAGGGTCCATATCCCGATATTCAATTCTGTAAATTCATCAACATTCATGAACACCCTGGAGTGGCTATGAACGGGAACAGAAGACTTTTTTCCTTTGCCTTCACTCTGATGCTCATCGGTATCCTTCCTCTGGAAGCCCAGGTGCAGGAAGCGAAGACCGGGGGAGAGGGGAAGCTGGAAGTGGTAAGTCAGTATGACTGGGGAACGGTAGTCCCCGGCAAGCTGGAAGCCGATATTGAATTGAAAAATGTGGGAGAAGGTCCCCTGAAGATTGACCGCGTACAGCCGAGTTGCGGATGCACGTTGCTTTCTCCGCTGGAGGACAACCTGCTCGCCCCCGGAGAAAGCACGACCGTCCACCTGTCACTTGATGCCAGACGGCGAAGCGGTTCGCTGAACAAGAAGCTGACGATTTATTCCGATGATCCCCAGACTCCGACCAGAGTTGTCGAGCTTGTGGCAAACATTCAGACTGACGTTTCATTCAACCCAGATACAGAGAAGTAAATATGAACACACAACGTTTGTTTTCGATTGCATTGGCATTTGCCGTGCTTGGCTTCCTTCCGGCGGCCACACAGGCTCAGGAAGAGAAGAGCGAAGGAAAGGGTAAGCTGGAAGTGGTTGATCAGTATGACTGGGGAACGATTGCGCCCGGTACGCTGCAAGCCGACATCCAGATCAAAAATGTCGGAGAAGGTCAGCTTCAGATCGAGAATGTGAAGCCGAGTTGCGGCTGCACCGCCGCACCGCTTGACGATTATCTGCTGGATCCGGGAGAGAGCACAACGATGCACGTCTCTCTGAACGCCTCCCGGTCACACGGACCTCTCAGAAAGTCTATTACGATCTATTCGGATGATCCCAATAATCCGACCAAGTTTGTGCAGTTGGTGGCCAATGTCCAGACCGACGTTTCGTTCAATCCGGATGTTCAGTGGCTGGTATTCAACAACGTGACGGTCGGAAAGGAAGCCATGACCTCCGTTCGGGTGATGAATACGAGCGACAAGGAGATCACCATCTATCCGCCGGAAGTAAGCGTGGAGAACAGCCCGGTCAGCTTCAACATCGTCAAGGAGACGGTGCTGAAGCCGGGAGAGGAGACCGAACTGGTGGCCCGCATCATGGCGGACAAGCCGATGCCGATTGAAGGGAAAGTGACGCTGAGAACCTCGGCGGAAAACACACCGGAACGGGTCTTTACCCTGTATGGTCAGGTAGTAGAGACCGCAGCGGCCACCACTCCGTCGCAGGAAACCAGCAGCGTCGGCAAAACCGCACGCTGATAAAAAACCGGCAGGAAAGAGACCGGGCAGTTGTGCTAATGATTACGGTATCATTACGGGATACCGGGACAGGAAGAGGGGGACGGATCATCCGAGCAGGACCGTCCCCCTTGTCATCTCCGGAA
>CBFGQN010000438.1:0-4058 GCA_965650895.1 uncultured Ignavibacteria bacterium
TGGGAGGTCTATGAAGCGATCCGTGCCCGAGGAGCAGAGGGAGTGATTCCCCCTCCTCAATCAACCAATATCAGAACCGATGAAAACGCACAGAGATAGAGCCTTCCCGTTTATCCTCGTCTTCCTCTCCCCTCTGCTCCTCCACGCCCAGGCTCCCGATCCGGCGCTGGTCGGATACTTCCAGAACTGGCAGGACCCGGCCTCTCCCTACATCGAACTCGACGACGTCGATTCCCGCTACAACGTCATCACCGTCGCCTTTGCCCTTCCGAAGCCGGGGACGGACTACGACATGGCCTTCACGCCGGATAACGTCTCGCAGGAGACGTTCATCTCGCAGATACGGGCGGTGCAGGAGGAGGGAAGAAAGGTCATCATCAGTGTCGGAGGGGCAAACCATCCGATCTCACTGGACGATGAAGATGAACGGGAGACATTTGTCGGGTCGATGGGGGATATTCTCAATACTTACGGGTTCGACGGAATGGATATCGATCTGGAGGGGAGTTCCCTTTCGATAAGTGGTGGGAGCATCTCCTCGCCTGTCGACGAGCCGATCATCAATCTGATCGATGCGATCCGGGAGATCATGGAGAACTATCGGTCAGCCAATGACCGGCGGCTGATCCTGACGATGGCTCCGGAAACGGCATTCGTGCAGGGGGGACAGTCGGGGTTCGGCGGAATCTGGGGGGCCTACCTGCCGGTGATCGACAGGTTGAGAGATTCCATCGATATTCTCCACGTCCAGTTGTATAACAGCGGTTCGATGTGGGGAATCGACGGGAATATCTACGAACAGGGGACAGCCGATTTTATCGTCGCGATGTGCGAGGCGGTTATCCGGGGATTCAATACCGACGGGGGAACGTTTGAAGGAATTCCCGCATCGAAAGTCGCCGTCGGACTCCCTGCCTGTTCGTCTGCCGCCGGAGGGGGATATGTGGATACGGAAACGCTTGTGGCGGCGGTGAAGTATCTGCGAGGAAACGGAGAGCGGCCGGGCAGCTACGAGCTGGTGGAACCGGAGGGCTATCCCGATCTCAGAGGCCTGATGACGTGGAGCATCAACTGGGATGCGCTCTCCACGTGCGACGATACGTATGCGTTTGCCGAAGCTTTCCGGAGCATCTACGGCTTCGGTTCCACGACGTCGATTGAATCGCTTGCCTCCGTCTCCGGTCGTTCATCAGCCATCTATCCGAATCCGGTCGGGAACAGACTCCGCGTCGTCCTTCCGGAACAACTCTCCCTCCCCGCACGTCTCTCCGTCTTCAATGTTCGTGGTGAAGAGTGTCTGGTCGGGACGATCGGCGAAGAGGAGACAACGGTGGACGTGTCGCATCTTGTCCCGGGCGCATACTATCTGAGAGTCGAGGATTTCGTGCAGAGCATCATCGTAGAATAGTCGCCATGGGACATGACTTGGTGATTCTTCGTGTTCTTTGTGTCTTTGTGGTAAACCAACCGGGAGGGAGTTATTCACCACAAAGTCACAAAGGGCACAAAGATTTCACCAAGAGAGAGGTCCCGTTTCTTCCCCAGGTTGGGGATGGATCCGTTGTCCTCGACAAACCGGAAAATCCGATCTTGCGGTATGAGAGCAAGAGTTGCTTCGACAGCCGTTTCCCTTTTTGTCGTTCTTGTCGTGAACACTTTCGGTCAGAACTTGTCGACGCCGTTTGAATTCCATCAGGGAGTGATCTTCCTTGAAATCCGGACCGGCGGGAATGACACACTCTTCTGTCTCTTCGATACCGGGGCGGAGGTCTCCGCAATCGACGAAGCGACGGCCGACCGGCTGCGGCTGCCGGTGATCGACACGACCGAGGTGGAGGGATCGAACGCCGTTATCCGGACGGAGGTTGTCCGAATGAAAGATCTGTGGCTGAACGACTACCACGTCCCGACCATCGCCCCGACAAAGCGGGATCTCTCCCACAGTCTCGCGCCCGACGGCAGGATGCCGGACATGATTCTCGGCTACGATTTCTTCCGGAACGCGATTCTGGAGATCGACTTCACCTCACAGGTTCTGACGCTTCACCGCGACACGCTCACTATCGACTATCCCTCATTCATCCCCTTCACGCTCGATCACAACATTCCGAGGTTCTCCGGTCGGATCAACGACACACTGGCCATCGACTTCCGGCTCGATACGGGGGCCGGTCTGTTCGAGACCGATGATCTCTACATCAACATCACATCGGACGACTGGGAGAGGATCATAGAGGCCGATCCGGAGCTCCGGCCGACCGTCTGGCTGAGTGCGACCGGGATCAACAGCGAGGAGATCCGGCTTCCGGTGGCAAGAGTGGAACGTGTGGAGGTGGGGGAGATGAAGGTCGAGCATCCGTGGGTTATCGTCCAGCCCCGCATCGGTTATTTCGCCTCGCCGGATGCCGTCGGCTTTGTGAGCAACAATCTGCTGAGGCGATACCGGAACGTCGCCATCGACTACCTCAATAACCGGCTCTGGTATTCCGGTGCCGATGCGCTCAGATAAAGTGAAGAAGCCGGGTGCCGGTCCGGACGAGGAATTCCCGTAGATTTGCCGACCGGGATTCCCGTCTCCGGACAATAAACGGGTAGAAGAAATCCCGAAGAGATCATGTTCAAATTCTTTCGAAAGAAACCTGAAAACGTCATCCCGGAAATTTCGGTTCTTGAGCATTCTCCGCTCAGAAACAAGTACTGCCTGCGTAACACGGAATGGTTCTGGCAGGATTCAAGGATGATCTGGGTTAAGGATCCGTTGAGGCCGGGAATGATTACGATGGGCCCCTGGGAGCGACGTGTCTTTCTGAATGCGGACGGGACGAAGACTGTGGAGGAACTTGTGAGGCATCTTGCCGCACAGAGCGGACCGAAGGAGCCGTTGCCGGAGAAGTTTGAAGAGATGATTCTCGAGATCATCGTCGACTTTGCAGAACGCTCCCGCGTCATCAAACTGGCCGATGAGGTCTCCGAGCTTCCCGCCTCCTTCCTTCATCCTGCGCTGGCATAAAAAGAACCGTGATGACGCCTCTCTACAACCACATCGGCATCGGCTACGACCGGACGCGCAAAGCCGATCCCTTCATCGTCGAACGGCTCTTCCATCACCTTGCTCCCGAAGGGGACGGACTCTATCTGGACATCGGTTGCGGTACCGGCAACTATACCGACGCATTGCAGCGGAAGGGACTCCGGTTCATCGGGATCGACCCGTCTGTCGAAATGCTTGAGAAGGCCGGACGGAAGAACGGCGGGATCGACTGGCGGACCGGAAGTGCCGAGCAAACCGGGCTGGCCTCCGGAAGCGTGGACGGGATCATCGGCACGCTGACGATCCATCACTGGCTCGATCTGCCGAACGCCTTTGCCGAACTGGGGCGCGTTGCGAAGCCTGGAGCACGTCTGGTGATCTTCACCTCCCTCCCCGAACAGACCGCCGCCTACTGGCTTCGGCATTATTTCCCGAAGATGATCGCCGACTCGGCCCGGTCCCTGCCGTTGCTCGTAGCAATTGAAGAGGGGATGAGTAGCGGTGGATTCGGAAATGTCCGGACCGAACCGTACGGGGTCAGACCCGATCTGGCCGATCTCTTCCTCTACAGCGGAAAGTATGATCCGGAACTCTACTTCAGTCCGGAAGTCCGCAGCGGTATCTCTTCCTTTGCAGCAGTTGCAAACCGGGAGGAAGTGGAGGAGGGATTGCGGAGACTGCGAGAGGACATTGACGGGGGAAAGATTTCCGAAGTGATCAGGGGAGCGGAGCAGGACCGGGGAGATTATCTCTTCGTCGTTGCGGAGAAGATTTGTCATACGCAGGGCTGAAACAAAACCGACGCCGGTCTGTATCGGCCCCCCTTTCCGATTATTCATTACGTATCCATCACGCACGTATCGGACGCTTTCCATGAGCTATCAGATCAGCATTCTCGGGGGAGGCATTGCCGGATTGACGACGGCAGTCGCCCTGAACAGAATCGGGTACAAACCGGTCGTCTTTGAATCGGCTCCCCGCATCTCGGCGGTCGGGGCCGGACTCGGACTGGGGGCAAACGCCGTCA
>CBFGQN010000439.1:0-4043 GCA_965650895.1 uncultured Ignavibacteria bacterium
CCAGGAAGCCGTCGGCGGTGATGCTGTCGGAACTGATGCCGGTCTCCACGACCCGACCGAGTTCATCGAACTTCGTGTAGGCATATTCGTTCAGCGCCCGGAGCCTTGCATCCTGCGAGAAGCGGAGCCGTCCGAGCCGGTCGTACCAGAACTCGGTCAGTCCGCCGTCGATCGACTGTGTGGCGATCAATTGCCCGAGCGAGTTGTAATCGTAGCGGGTGGCGTGGTTGTGGTGCGGGTTGGTCATCCCATCGATCTCAGCGGTAGAAAGCACATCGACCCCTTTGGGCGGAATGGTCCGGACGAGACGTCCGGCCCGGTCGTAGTAGTAGAGGGTGAAGTGAGTGTAGCTGAAGGCCTGCGTGATGACGATGCTCTCGTTCAGGTTCTCCGGTGTGCCGCAGACGGCGTCGTACTCATCCTTCAGGTCGGCCAGTGCCCCGTCGATGCAGCGCCGGATGCTGCCATCGATTGCTCCGCGGATGCGCCGGGTTGCGGTTTCATCACAGGGGGGAGGACCGATCAGAGTCGCTCCGGCCGTATCCGGTTCCGGATCGAACCATCGCCAGCAGATATCCGGACAGGATTTGTCGGTACAGACACTGTCGCTCAGTTTCTTCGTGGGAACACCGTAGAACTTTACTCCGAAGACAGCACACGTATCAGCTCCGGGCAGGTCAAGTCCACCCCAATTCAGACTGATATAGATCAGAGAATCCTCGGCAGTTCGGGCGAACTTTCCGATAAGTGAAGTGTAGGGTTCTCTTACGGCATCGTAGATCTTCTGCGTGTTGTTTCCGGAACCATACGGTGATCCGGGCTGTAATCCGACATGGGGAAGACCACGACCGGTGGTATCTCCACTGAAGGTATCTTCATAGGTTGAACGATAGATATGGTCGGTACTACATCCTGCACCCGTCAACATGCCATGTTCGAAGTCAAGGAACTTCTCATTGCCGGATAGCAACGGACCACAATCGGCATACGTGGTAAACCACACCTCATCCGTATTGCCGTTCGTTCCCTGAATCAGGAAATCACCGATCAACCTTCTGGTCAACTCACTGGACCAGTACATCGTACGCTCCTTCTGCGTGGTGAAATCCACGTAGTCGCTGACTGGAACCGGGCCGACAACTCCCTTGACAAAGAGGATCTCCGAATCAATGTAGTCAGTGTACAGATCGGCTGTATTGGCCTGGAATGCATAGTCACGTATGTATGCCGAGTCGAGCGGATCAAGTTCGCAATCGAACGTTCCGGTCACCGACGAATCGATCTCCATCCCCCAGAATCCATCAAGAAACGCATTGAGGTTTTCCACCATCGGATGTTCCCTCTCCGGATAGAGAGTCGACCAGTCGATCGTGTCGCAGACATACCAGAGTTCGCACGAATCGCGCAGTTCGAAGTAGGGACGGACAAACGTCGTGTCCCCATAAAAATCGAATGTCGGGAGGAAGATGATGGAATCGGTTACCAGATCTACAAGAGAATCAGCCGAACATTCCCTCAACGCCTCCTTGATATTGAAGAAGTTTCCGCCGTAGTTGCGGACCCAGTCGTGAATATTCGCGTTCAGGATACGGACCAGATCTTCGGAGAAGGGGCGCACCAGTCCTTCGTAGAGTACCATCGTATCGTTCGCACAGTACTGCCCCCCCATCCCGTCATCAACCGGCACGGCGAACTCCACCCTCCAGGTAATGACACGATCTATCGCCTCCAGCTCAGCGATCGTCCCGATGCTGTCGATATGACCGTTCGACTCGAACAGCGTCAGATTACACTCGCTGAGGCAGGAGTCCACGACGGCATCGGCCATGCAGAGGGCATCCTCGTAGCAGAGGGTGATCCCCGAATCCTGATAGGCCCGAACGATTCCCCAGGCGAACTCCTCACGCCGTTGTTCGCACCGGCTCAGGCACTGATCTTCAATCCCCTGCGCGGTATGGGCCCAACAGGAATCCTGTCGGTGCTCCACGCCCATCGTATCCCAGTCGAGACGCCCCCCCATCCCGTCGAGAATATCGGAGAGATCACACGTCGCACCGAAATACTTCACCCGTTTGTTCCTGTTCTGACGGTTTGCCCCCTGCCGGCAGGCGTAGATTTCCTTCCAGTGACTCGCGGAGTCCGCCTGCGGCGGATCACCATGCCAACCGGTATTATATCCGGTCAGGTCCTTGCATTCGGTTGTCAGCACATCCTTATTAACGTATCGATGTGCCCAGAGGAGATACCCGTTGTCGGCATCGTAGGCTGTGTGGGAGGTATCGACCCAGTAGACGCCGGCCGCCTGGAGAAAGACGTCCAGCATGTTGAAGTCGGGATTGAAGTTGCCGGGGTTGTCCGGATCATCGCTCAACTGCTCCCAGGCATCAACCAGACCTACCCAGATCGACCAGAGCTGCCCGCAACTGTAGAGCGGAACATTATTTGTGTCGGTATCGTCGAGCATGTTCGCGATCAACTGATTGAACGCACTGTCGGGACGCCCTGCCGTCGGCCAGATATCCTGGTCGCCGTCGAACTGGAAATAGTCGTTCAGATCATATCCGTGCTCATCGCCCCACTTCTCAAAGAGATAGGCTTCAAAGTCCGGAGTGCTGTCCTGACAGGGATTGAATCCGCAGTCAGGGCTCAGGATCGGGAAGATCACCTCGCAGCACTCGGTAGTGAGCGTGTCATAGCCGTAGGTCGAAAGTGAGTCGAGATTCAGATCCAGGTATTCGTAGAGGCCCTGCAGGTCATTTGTCGACAGGTAGTCCAGCACCGCCGACACGCTGTCGTCGGTCAGCATCTTCTCCCGGATTCCACCGGCAACGATGTCCCGGAACTGTTTCGCATACGTCACCCCGTACGGCGTCGATGTCGGGTTGATCGTGGCCGGATCGATTACCCCCGTCTCCAGGCGCCGCTCGATGTAGTAGGTTCCCGGCGGGAACGTCACGGTCACCGTCGTGTCGATGGTCGATCCTTCTCCACACGGGTCGCCTCCCAGAACGTGCTCGATCACCACCGGATCGCTCAGCGGAACCTCATCGATCAGCGGAAAGTCGGAGTCGATCGGATGGACGTAGAGCCGGACGAAGTAATCGCACGTCGTGCAGGTGTCCACGCACAGAGCACTTGCCGTGATCGTGTCGGGTGTCAACTGATAGGTGATCATTACCTCAGTCGTGTCGGTGAAGGCGTAACGCTTTCCCGTGCTGAACCCCGAAGCTCCACGCGTCCGGTTTGCCCTGAGCGTGTCGACAAGCGAACCGCTCATTATCGGTTCGCTCGCATCGGCGAGATCGACCATGAGTGTGTCTCCCTGCCCCACCTTCAGCGCCGTAGCGATGGTCCGGCCGCCGTAGATCCAACTGATCGAGGTTACTTTGTTCGGACCGGTCACCATCATCTTGTAGACGTTCGTGTCGGCCGGCGCCTCGTCGCCGAACAGCCGGACCAGTTCACGGTCGGAAGCCGAAGCATAGTAGATCCGTGTCGTCCGGGCCTGGCCTCCGGTTCCTCCACCAAGACGATACGTTTCGCCGACGCCGCCGATCTCGTAGGGTCGTCCCGATCCGTCGGTAGACAGAAGCACCCGGCTGAACGGATAGCCGTCGGCATCCGGTATCTCCGCCCCTTCGGCCGTCTCCGTTCCGTCCCAATACCCATGCAACGAGTTTGCACCGCTCAACTGAGCTGGATCGTCGAAGTTGCCGTCATCATCGAAGTGCTTTGCGCGATAAGACTCGCTGCCGGTCTTCGTAAAGTTGGGTCGGAAGAAGAAACCTTGCGTGCTGTCTCCCGTCGGGGCCGACATGAACCCGAGCGTACCTCGCCTCTGGAAATCGACGGTTCCGTTCGTCACGTGATATTGCCCGGTCTCCCGCTCCCGAGTCTGCGACTGCGCCTGACGGCCTCCCCGTGTCAGAAATGTCACGCCTTCCCCTATGCGTGACCCATCACCGTCCGCCCCTTCAGTAAATCCGCGAAAGTAAACCCAGTTCAGCGTATCCTCGAACTGCCGGTAGAAGAAGGCGAACGTG
>CBFGQN010000440.1:0-4037 GCA_965650895.1 uncultured Ignavibacteria bacterium
CGCTGCGGAAATTTTGTCCTTCGCTTCAGACTCCTTTGTTCTGTTCGAGTCTGATAGTGCCACTTCTTGCCGCCATCCCGGGGCGGACTACTCCGTCTTGATGAAGCGCGTCGAGGCGATCATCCGATCCTCCTTGTCAAAGACCGTCAGCAGGTACATTCCCGAGGAAACGTTCCCGCATCGCCAACGTGCCGCACCGACTCCCGGCTCCACCGACCCCTCGGCAACCAACCGACCGACTTCATCGTGCACCGCAAAGCGATGAGGCATCCTCTTCAAATCCCCTCGCCATGCGATATGTAGATCTTCCTTCACCGGGTTCGGCCAGATATGCAACGCTGCCCCATGTTCTTCTGTCGCCACCTCCTCCACACTCACCGTCGGATCATCGTTCGGTATCTCCGGACCTCCAGCAATCACCATGGCGATGCCGTGGTTAAAGCCGAACCAACGACTATCACTCGTGAGGAAATCGTCCCAGCCATTGCCGTCGACATCCAATAATGGATGGATATACTGGAAAACTCCTCCAGGAGTAACCCCATCACTGCTTGGCGAGTAGTACGCATCCCAGGTGTTGTTCGGACCCAGCTTCCCACCGGAGAACAGCACCATCATCGGCTCGTTGGCATGGTATAGACTCGGCCCGATCAACGGAAGCACTTCATATCGGTGCGATTTGTCGTTGACAAATCCAACTCGCGCGCGAACACGCAGAAGAGTCGTCCTCAACACTTTCTCCGCATCTTCCCGGGCAAACGACCGCGCTGTGCTTTGCTTTCCGGACCGGGACAGATATAAATGAATCAGTCGCGTATCGTCCTGATATACAGTTCCCGCAAAGTCGGGAATCGAATCCCCATCAAAATGAGCCACAATGAAGTCCAAGTCAATTCCCGATTCTCGAAGATCGATAACCCGGTCAGGCAGATCCCAATCCCAAGGGGAGGTCTCCGAACCAAGCCAGAACTTCATGCGGGGATAGTCATTGTAGGAGCCTACAGTAATGAGATCAAGGCGGTGATCGCTGTTCAGGTCTACTATTGCTGAAGAATAACGAGAGGAACCAATCGAATTATTATCCCGATCGGCAATCAACAACGTCGGCTGATGACTTTGCAGAAAATCTTCTCCCCCTTCATAAATCCAGATCTCCGGGAAGCTGCACGACCGCGTCAGAATCAACTCGTCGTCACCGTCGTTATCGAGGTCGGCTGCTATCGCATCTTTCACACAGAACTGAATACCGGTATTCAATACTGCACTCGGCGTCTCCTCTATCGTTCCATTTCCGGCTTTGAAAAAGTACAACCGGAAAAAGCAAATGCTGTTATCATTGCACGTATCTCTGGCAAATGCTACAACTTTTTCTCCCGTTCCATAGAAGTTCCCAACGACCGGATATGAAAGACTTCCTGTTGCTCCTTCAAACCTCCAGTCCGGGACAGTATCAGGAACCGGTGATCCTCCGAAGTACACCTTCCATGCCCCTGATCTCGCATCAGCAACCGCCCAGTCTCCGAGGCCATCTCCTGAAATGTCACCAAGACTTCCAGCCAGAGAACCAACGCGATCTTCTGAGTTCACTCCGGTTATTTTCCAAATAGAATGCAGCGTGTGAACATTCGGGTTCGCCTCTATCGTCTCAACGACCTGCGCATACAGCGAGAAACACAGGAACAGCAACCAGACCAACAAGGCTGCAAGGCGGGATAGGAAGGATATGAGAATCATAGGTCATCTCCAGAATGCGATGAATGCCCGATAATAAACATTGACAGGGGAGCAACCAATACGAAAACCATGCGCTGCGGAAATTTTGTCCTTCGCTTCAGACTCCTTTGTTCTGTTCGAGGCCGATAGTGTCACTTCTTCCCGCCATCCCGGTGCGGACTACTCCGTCTTGATGAACCGCGTCGAGGCGATCATCCGCTCCTCCTTGTCAAAGACCATCAGCAGGTACATCCCGGAAGGAAAATCCCCGCATCGCCAGATAGCCGCCCCGACTCCCGGCTCCACCGATCCCTCGGCAACCAACCGCCCGAGTTCATCATGCACTGCAAATCGATGAGGCATCCGACGCAGATCACCTCGCCATGCGATATGTAGATCTTCCTTAACCGGATTCGGCCAGATGTGCAGCGCAGCTTCATGCTCCTCTGTCTCAACCGCCCGAACACTTAATGTCGTGTCATCATTCGGTATCTCCGGACCCCCCGCAATCACCATCGCAATCCCGTGATCGAAACCGTACCAGCGATCATTGCCGGTCAAGAAATCATCCCACCCGTCTCCATTACAGTCCGGCAGCGGAGCGATATGATCAAATACCTTCCCCGGCGTCACCCCATCATCTGCCGGACGGTACCGCGCATCATACGTCCCGTTCGGACCCTTCTTCCCCCCACTCAACAACAACATCTCCGAATCATCGAACTGACCGAACCCCGGGTAGATCACCGCTAACATCTCAAACCGATGCGTCGTGTCGTTCAGGAAACCGACCCGATGACCATACACCCGATACTTCGATGTGTTGATCTTCAGGACCACATCGGCATCATCAAAGCCATAACTCCGGGTGCGAACATCTTTGCCGCTGCCGCTGAGGTAGATGTAGATTCCCGGCTCCTGTTCTCCTCCGGCATAGACCGTTGCGGCCATGTCAAGTCCCGGATGTCCGTCGAGTTGAGCGAACGTGATTTGTCGGTTCAGGCCGGAACTGTCGAGGTTGACAACACGGTCGGGCTGGTTGGTCCAGTTCCATGGAGAGCCGTCGCGCCCGAACCAGAGTTTGAGTTTATCGGGAGCATATCCGGCGGTCAGGGCCATGTCGACGAACCGGTCGCCGTCGAGGTCGCCGGTGAAGAGGCGGTAGTCGTTTTCGAGGAGGTTGGTTTCCTGATCGACGATGACGTGTGTGGGATGATCGACCTGAAAGCTCTCTCCTCCTCTGTAAAACCAGATCTCCCCCACCTGACTGCGGACTCGATCTCGAAGCGTCACGCCGCTGACCATCACCAGTTCATCTCCTACCTCCTGATCCATATTGATTCCAATGAAATCATTCGGATAGATGAACCATGCCGAATCCATTGTTGCACCCGGATCCCAGACCAGAGAAGGTTGAGCCTCAAGGCTATCGTCAACAACATCAAAAATGTATAGCTGAAAATAGACGTCCGTACTTACTCCTGAATCCACCCAGCGATAGCTAAGAAATCCTACTTGCAAAGAATCGCCACTGCGAAAATGGGCCGGTATTGGATGTGAAATTCCTCCCGCCCCACGGGTGAATGTCCAAGTCGGAGTGGTCGAAGGGGCATCCTCGGCTCCGTAGTATAGGTCCCAGGATCCTGTTGAAGAAGAGTACGTGGCGAAATCACCGAGCCCGTCGTTGTTGATGTCCGAGACAGGACCAATGCCGGCACCGACGGCATCTCCGGAATTCACCCCGGTCACCTTCCAGATCGAGCGCAGCGTCCAGGCGTTCGGATTCGCTTCTATCGTCTCAACGACCTGCGCATGTCCCAACACACCGGCATACACCAGCGTGAGCAGTACTGCAACTGCACTATAGATCTTCTTTCCGTTCATCGATTCACCTTCGTAATCGTTGTAGAGGCAATGACTCCTTCGTTTCCGTCAAACATACTCAGCAGATACGTTCCCGGGAGGATGTTCCCGCATCGCCAGATAGCCGCGCCGACTCCCGGCTCAACCGACCCCTCGGCAACCAACCGACCGAGTTCGTCATACACCGCAAAGCGATGAGGCATCCTCCTGAGATCACCCCGCCACGCAATGTTCAACTCCTCCACAACCGGGTTCGGCCAGATGTGCAGTGCTGCGTTATGCTCTTCAGTGCCGATTGCCCGAACGCTCAGTGTCGTGTCATCATTCGGTATCTCCGGACCCCCTCCTATCACCAGCGCGATGCCGTGGTCAAAGCCGAACCACCGATCATCACTCATCAGAAAATCATCCCATCCGTTTCCATCGACATCCGATACAGGCTCAACAAACTTCAACACCCC
>CBFGQN010000441.1:0-4019 GCA_965650895.1 uncultured Ignavibacteria bacterium
CGGAACGCTTCACGCAATACTCGGAAACGAGAAGGGACTCAAGGAATTGGTCAGAGAGTTCGAGACGTTGAAGAACAACGACGTGATGAAGAACGACGGCGCGTTCTGGCGAACTCTCAGCGCCCTCTATCAGTATGTGGGCGAATCCGAGAAATCGGCCGACGCAAAAGCAAGGGCCGCCTCGCTGGGAGCCGGAAGCTGATAGAGGAGTGCTGCGGGGGGAGGGGGAGAGCAGAGCATATAAAACAGATCAGGACAAAGGTCTGCGATGGAATCCGAAAGACATCGCAGACCTTTGTTCGGTTCGGGCCGCCTGTTGCGGCCTCCGGAAAACCGTCGGGAAACGAAGAAAAGAAACAATGACAGTTCGGACGGGATTGAACGAAACGCTATATCAGTAACAGCAAAAATCATTATGGATAATCAGGACCCGCAGAACCAGCAGCAGATCAACATCGAACTTGGAGAGAAGGAAGCCGAGGGTGTCTATTCGAATCTGGCGATCATCAGCCATTCTCCGGCCGAGTTCGTGATCGACTTTACCAGGATCCTGCCCGGCGTTCCCCGCGCCCGCGTCCTCTCCCGCATCATCATGACGCCGCAACATGCGCGAATGCTTCTGAACGCCATGCAGGATAACATCCAGCGCTACGAGGCCCAGTACGGCGAGATCAAGATGAATCAGCCCAGCCCGCAGTTCGGAGGATTTCAGGGACCGGACGTGGGGGACAAGATCCACTGATGGCCGGATCGTTTGTTCTGATTCTCCACACGCATCTTCCGTACGTTATCCGGCACGGACGCTGGCCGCACGGCCTGGAATGGTTGTGCGAGGCGGCGGCCGAATGCTATATCCCCCTGCTGAATCAGTGCAATCAGCTTCGGGAGGAAGGGATCGGGGCGAACATCACCTTCTCCTTCTCGCCGGTTCTGCTGGAACAGCTTGCCGATGAGGAGTTCCCGGCTCTTCTGGAAGAGTTTCTGCAGGAACGGATCAGGAGTGCCGGGGAGGACATGGAGTATTTCAGGGGACAACCGGAAGAACGGGAGTTCGTTCCTGTTGCCTCCTTCTGGCGCCGCTGGTTCCAGGATCGACTGGAAGATTTTACCGGTCGCTACGGACGGGATCTTGTCGGCGCCTTTCGCGATCTTCGCGACGGCGGAGCGATCGCCCTGCAGACCTGCGGGGCCTCCCACGGCTACTTCCCCCTGCTCGGCTGTGACGAGTCGATTCACGCCCAGGTGCAGACCGCCGTCGATGTTCACCGCAAACACTTCGGCAGTTCCCCCCGGGGAATCTGGATGCCGGAATGCGCCTATCGTCCCGGAGGTTATCGCCGGTCTCCTCTGCCGACCGAAGATGCTCCGGAAGGATTCCGGCTCGGTGTCGAACAGGTCCTGGCGGCCGCCGGTCTGGACTACACGATCGTCGACGCCCATACGGTGCGGGGAGGAGAACCGGTGAACTGGTATGCGGCGCGGTTTACCGGCGAAGGGGAGAATGAAGGGGGGAGCGGACTGCCGCTGAGTGATCCCCGCAGTCTGTACGACATCTACAAAATTCATTCGACGACCGATCCTTCCTACGGGAACGTCTCGGTTTTTGCCCGTGACGTCGAGACGGCGCTCCGGGTCTGGAGCGGCTCCAGCGGCTATCCCGGCAACGAGGATTATCTGGAGTTCCACAAGAAGCATCATCGGAGCGGGCATCGATACTGGAGGGTGACCGGTCGGGAGAGCGATCTGGCCGAGAAGCGGATGTACCATCCGGTCGCCGCCCGCGAACAGGTCGGCCGTGACGCCGCCGACTTCGTCCGGCATGTTCAGGAGAAGCTGCGGGAGTACCGGAACGTGACCGGACGGGAGGGAACGCTTTGTCTGCCGTTCGATACCGAACTGTTCGGACACTGGTGGTTTGAAGGACCGGCATTCCTCGGGGAAGTCCTGCGCCGGCTCTCGGAAGATACGGAAGTGGAAGCCCGGACCGCCGAGCGGGAAATCGACCGGCGCGGACCCGGGTTGCCGGTGACCCTGCCGGAGAGTTCCTGGGGGGACGGCGGCGATCACCGCGTCTGGCTGAACGAGGAGACCGCCTGGACCTGGCCGATCATCTGGAAGGCCGAACGACGGTTCCTGGAACTCCTTCGGTCCCGAAACCGGGAGAACCGGCTGGAGGAACGGGCGCTCAGGCAGATGGGGCGGGAACTGATGCTGTTGCAGGCCTCCGACTGGCAGTTTCTGATCACAACAGGAACGGCAGAGGATTATGCTGTGGAGAGGTTCCGGGAGCATGCCGAGGATCTGGCGTTGATCGGAGAGTACATCGATTCGCTCCGCTCCGGCGTTGAACGGCTCGATCTCTTCGATGAACTTTGCCGGATCGAGACGCGGAACCGGCTCTTTCCGGAGATCGATCCGGATGTGTGGATGTGGAAGAGTCTGGTGGGGAGTGAGGTGTGAGTAGTGAGCTTTGAGTTGTCAGCAGTGAGTAGTCAGCAGTGAGCTTTGAGCTGTCAGCGGTGAGTAGTGAGCTGTCAGAGGTGAGCCGGTTGGCGGCTGTGAGTTGTCGGTTGTTCGGAGGGGCGTCCGTGGTCGGGAGCGGGGATGCGGAAGGGGGAGAGGAAGCGAAGAGTGTTTGCAGATTCAGTCGAGATTGTACGAATTATTTGTCATGGGAAAAACACTGGTCATAGTAGAGTCGCCCACGAAGGCGCGAACGATTAAGAACTTCCTTCCGGACGATTACGTCGTGGAAGCATCGATGGGGAGCGTTCGTGATCTTCCCGCAAAGGCGGCCGACATTCCGGAGAAGATGAAGAAGGAGAAGTGGACGAGGCTCGGGGTGGATGTGGAGAATGATTTCTCTCCTCTCTACATCGTCTCCTCGCAGAAGAAGAAGGTGATCAAGCGACTGAAGGATGCCCTGAAAGAGGCCGACGAGCTGATTATCGCAACCGACGAAGACCGCGAGGGGGAGTCGATCGGATGGCATCTGCTTGAAGTGCTCAACCCGAAAGTTCCCGTCAAGCGGATGGTCTTCCACGAGATCACCCGACCGGCCATTCAGGAGGCCCTCAGGAACACGCGGGAGATCGACGACAAACTGGTTCGCGCCCAGGAGACCCGGCGCATTCTCGACCGTCTGGTCGGCTATACGATCTCCCCTCTGCTCTGGAAAAAAATTGCCCGCGGACTCTCCGCCGGTCGCGTCCAGTCGGTTGCGGTCCGGCTGCTGGTGACGCGCGAACGGGATCGCCGTGCTTTCCACAGCGGTACCTACTGGGATCTTTCGGCCACCCTGGCCGATCGCGGGGGAGAAGAATTCCCTGCAATCATGGTCTCGCTCGACGGCAAACGGTTGGCGACCGGAAAGGATTTCGATCCGGATACGGGAAAGATCGCCGAGGGGAAGGATGTTCTCCTTCTGGGTGAAACCGAGGCATCCCGACTTCGGGAAGAACTTCTCGGTGTCGAGTGGAAGATCGCCAACGTCGAGGAGAAAGAGGAGTCGCGCACACCGGCCCCTCCATTCATCACCTCCACGCTACAGCAAGAGGCCAACAGAAAACTCGGCATGTCGGCCCGGCGAACGATGCAGGTGGCGCAGAAGCTCTACGAGCGGGGATTGATCACCTACATGCGTACCGACTCGGTCAACCTTTCGGAGAGTGCCCTTGTGGCGATCCGCAAGGCGATCGGCCGGAAGTACGGTCCGGAATATCTCAGCCCGGAGACCCGACAGTTCAAAACGAAATCGAAGGGGGCGCAGGAGGCTCACGAGGCGATCCGTCCGGCGGGAGAGATGATGCCGAACGCCGCCGAGTTGCGGTTGGATGGAGAGGAGGCTGCCCTGTACGATCTGATCTGGAAGCGCTCGATGGCCACGCAGATGGCCAACGCACGTGTGCAGTTTACCACCGTCACGATCAACGCCGCCGCCGCAGTCTTCCGCGCCGGCGGCAAGCGGGTGCTCTTTCCGGGATTCTTCCGGGCCTACGTCGAGGGGGCGGACGATCCGG
>CBFGQN010000442.1:0-4011 GCA_965650895.1 uncultured Ignavibacteria bacterium
GGTCCCCGTTGCGACGGGGTAACAGCCACAGTGATCCGGAGGCTGTCAGTCGCCGGTATCAGTCCTGAGTTGTCGGGGTACTTCAACACCAGATCAGGATGTCCGGACCGGGTCAGCGCAATGTTCACCTGCTCCGAACTCCGATTCCACACCCCCGTCTCACCAATCCTTTCCCGGTTAATCGGTATCTGCCCCAAATTGATTTCGGGAACCTCAAGCTCCAGAGCCGGAGAAAGAACCTCGCCGACGATCCTGATGGTGTCGAAACGATTGCAAGGCTTGTAGTGCACGTGAATTGCCCCCTCAAACGGACCGGGTTTTTCGGCAATCAAACGGAAACGTATGGAATCCGAATTGCCGGCCGGAATGGTCGGCGGGGTCGGCATCAGATCGAGCTGCTGATTGGTCACCGAGACCTCGACGGAGGCATCCTTCTCCCCGATGTTTTCAAGCAGCAACCCGGTCAGGAGAGTATCGCCGGGACAGAGGAAGCCGAGGTCAAGAGGAGAGGCGGAAGGAACCAGCTCCGGCCCGGTCACCTGTACTTCCAGTCGGACCGTATCGGTCTTCCCGTCGCCGAGGAAAACGACCATAAAAGCAGTCCGGTTACCCCGCTCGATTCCACCCGAAAATTTGACGGTAAGGCTCTGGCTTTCGGCCGGGGGAATGATGAAGGGAAGGTTTGCCGAAGTGGTGAAGCTGAAGAGATTCCGATCAGCTCCTTCAATCCGGATCGAATCGACGTGCAGGTCGGCATTCCCCAGATTCTTCATGGCGAGCGTGTTCTCCCCCTCTCCGCACGGAAGGACCATCGAGAGGGTAGAGGGGAGGGAGAGCGAGGCCTCGGTTGCCTGATAGCAGACGGTGACGAATCGCTCCCGACCGCACGGCTCGGCGACGATCCGGAATCGTCTGCAGCGTGAGACCGTATCGGAGGCCCGCGCTGTAAATTCTATTGATGCGGAATCATCGACGGCAATCGGGACCGGAGAAGCGAATCCGGTTCGGATCGTCCCATCGGCTCCTTCTCCCGAAACCTGCTGAATCGTCTGCAGCAGCGTCCCGTCGTTTCGCACGTTCAGACGGACAGAATTTTGTACGCCCAGCGGTGCCGGCGGGATAGTAATCGTCGTGTCGGCCGGCAGGGAAAGATCCAGATCGTGTTTGTAGAGGCCGACGTCGATTGTCCAGGCCGAATCCTGAAAATCGGGATCGTTCGTGTAGAAGTAGAAGCGTCCCCCCAGAGTTCCCGAAGTGAATGCGCGGGCGCGGATCACGAATTTCCGGAACTGCAACGGAGGAATCGTCACCGGAGTCAACGGCTCCTCGACCGAGAAGATGCCGATGTTGTTTGCCGCGATAATGCTGTCGATCTCCAGAGGGTAGTCGCCGTTGTTGGTGATCGTGATCGTGTCGAGAATCTCCGTCTCACAGATCAGCGTATCGAACCGATGCGTCCGCTCGCCGATAATTCTGGGACGCACGCCCTTGCCCCGGAGATGGACGACAAGAGGATCGGTCACTCCCTGAAGGGTGAACTCAATGCGGGCGGTCTTCACGCCGAGCGTAAGAGGATAGAAGCGAATGCGCGTGGCGGCCGAGGCACAGGAAGGTACCGGCTGCGACACGGTCAGGGCATCCGGCGACGAGAAGTCACCGATGTTTGCTCCGGCAAAAGCCCGGTTCGTCACCAACCCGCTGTTACCGATAGCCGTTATCAGGGCCAGGGAATCACCCCGGGATGTACCGATAATCACATCGCCGAAATCGATCGTATCGGGATCGGAGGTAAACTCGTGTGCGGCGAAACGATAGATACCGTCACCGACGGCAAAGCCGTGCGTGGCACTGATCATGAAGACGTCGTCGAGACGATCTCCCGCCTTCAGACCGCATGAACTTTCGTTCCAGGTCGCGCCGCCGTCGGTCGTTTTATACGCTTTTGCATAATCGCCCACGGCCCAGCCTTCCAGCGTGGAGTACATCGAGACGCCCCACATGATGGTGCCCGAAAAGGAAGTCGTCGTCCAGGAGGTGCCGCCGTTTGTGCTTCGAAGAATCTTTCCGCTGCCGCTCGTTCCGCAGGTTGTCCCGTCCGCTGAAGCGATAAAGAGTCCTGCCGTAGACGAGATCAGGTCTTCTTGCCAACCTCCGGAGTTGGTAGGGCTAAGAGTCCACGTTATGCCATCATCGGTTGACTTCCAGAGTTTACCGCTACCGCCGACTGCATAGAACGAACCGCCGGCATAGGTCATACCGCCGACCGTTGCATCAATCGAATTTGCCGTGTCGCTGGTACTGGTCCACGTGCCGCCGCCGTCGGTGGTCCGCCAGAACGTGGCCACCGAATCGAAGCAACTCGGTCCGTAGCCCCAGACGCCGACACTCGCATTGCGGAACCAGCAGCTTGAACTCCCTGCACTGGAAACGCCGGACGGCGTAATATCTGACCAGTTCAGCCCGCCATCGGTACTCTTCCAGATGCCGTCTTCACCGCTGACGAATCCGATTGAGGTTGAAACGAAGCAGATATCACGATTGGCCGAGGATCCGGCCCCCGGAAGTGTGACTGAAGACCAGCTTGTCCCGCCGTTGGAGGTCCGGAGAAGCGAACCGTCATGTCCGGTAATGATACCGAGATTCTGATCGTAGAAATAGACTTCGTTGTAGAACTTGCCGTTGTACTGGGTCAGTTTTACCCACTGGGCATTGGCAGACCACACGGCAAGGAAAAGAAAGATGCCGGACAGGGAGAGGATCGGTTTATATCGAAGTAGCGTAGACGGCATCGGGAAGCGAAGATCTCGGTGCTGATTGACGGCTGATACCGACGGTGGAACTTAGTGAATTATTTCAAGATATGAGCGGAGGCGGTTGAGTGGTGTGGATTGTTGAATAGTGGGACGGGATTCAATTGTCGAATGGCGATTTGCGAATGTCGAATGAAGAAGTTGGGCAGAGACCATGCCTGTGGTTTCGTTTGTGGTTTTGAATTTCTCTCTGACCGGGTTCCGGCTCAACGCTGATAGCTCACAGCTCATTCGCACAGGTTTCACGATAAGATATATTATGTCACCTAACATATCCGTATGACTCAGATCATGGGAATCCACCACTTCCCCATCCGCGGATCGATTCATTGTTCCAGTAATGGCATATTACGGCATGCTTGTATTTTCTTTTCTCTTGAGATGTTCAACCTTCTGTCCCAATAGATCGTGAGCAAAGAGATGCAGAAGTCCCGGCAGAGGAAACAACGACGACCCCAGGGATGGCCGGACGGGGTTCCGGTACCGACGCCCGGTCCGTTTTCCGAAAACCAACGGTGGACAACCGATGATTATGCACGCCTTCATCGGTTCTATCCACTCTATGGCCCACATTACTGTGCCCGGTTGCTCGGAAGGACGGTGAATGCGGTCAAGGTAAAGGCAAATAACATCGGCATTACCGAATCGAGGCAATGGAGTCCGGAAGAGATCAAAACGCTGAAGGAGATCTATCAATCAGGAATACCCTGGGCACGGCGTCATGCGAGCAGAGCGTTGGGGCGCACAGAGATTGCCGTCATAACGAAAGCCAGAAAGCTGGGGTATTTGTTCAAGAGACCGGAGCGTTGGACCGGGAAAGAGGAAGCTTTTCTGAAGAAGCATTACCGAGCGAAAGGTCCGCAACAGATAGCGAAAGAACTGGGCAAGCGATACAGCCAGGTGTTGGCAATGGCGTCGAAGCTCGGTGTTTCCCGCCGGCGGAAGAAAGTCACGCAAAAGGACGTTGCCTACATTCTCAGGAATGCTCGACGTCAGTCATTTCAAGCAATGGCAAAGCACCTGAATCTCTCATCGAAAACCGTCACTCAGATCGCACTGGAACATGGAATAGCCAGGAAAGGTCAGCCCGAACCTTCCGCCCCGAAAGAATTGAGGGCGAAGACGTCTCGCAACAGGATGCCCTGGATGCCGGAGGAAGATGAGATCGTCAGGAAGTACTACCCTGAGAATGGAGCACGAT
>CBFGQN010000443.1:0-4000 GCA_965650895.1 uncultured Ignavibacteria bacterium
CCGCCACCACCCCAGTACGATGCGACAACTGAAATCAGAACAGGCAGAGGAGGAGAAGAGAAAGCTACGAACACATAACCCATAGTATCAGGAATAGTGCCTCTAAGGAAAACCAGACAACTATCTTCTGAATACTTTTTGCTTTAGCATCTATTGTGCTGTTGTTATGGTTGAAGCACGTCCCCGCCATATAGACCATCTCAGTGTTAAACTGAGATGGTTCTTTATATAAGCAGTTATTATAGATTTTCATCGGGTCTATTACTCTTACTGTTGGCAGAGTTAAGGCGTCATAGGCTGTTTTAATAGCAGATGCAAAACATAGCACTGACAGTATGAGTATAGGGTTCTTTATCGATGCGCGCATTTGAGTTGACGCAAAGGGCACAAATGCTACTGTTACTGTAGTTATCCAAGTTGCTAAGGCAGTTAGTGTTCGGTCTTTTGATTCTGCTCTTTGCAACAGCCAATCAAATGTTTTCAAGGCAATTGAAAGAGCAGTCTCGTGAGAAGGATACTCGTTCATTTGAATCTCTCCTATTGAAGGGGCTTGCCGGTCTGAATTCGATTCAGTGACTATCTTCTGAGTCATGATATACTGGCTGTGGTTATGTTCTCTTTGGCTCAAAGATAGTATGCGCAGGCTGTAGAACCAATATGATTACTGTAAAGTGTCCAGGACGGGAGCTGACAGTCTCCTTATGCGGATCGAATCCGGGACCGGGGAGACGTGAGGAACACCTAACCGGCTCTATTAAAATTTAATAGAGGATGTGAAGGACGGGGAATCTCTTCAGGGGGTTCCCCGTTGTTGTTTGTAGCATCACGGTTGCGAATGTGTGTGAAGTGGGTGAACATTTTGTGAAGCAGATTCGTGAAAAAGATTTGCATGTGGGAAAAGAGGGCACTATATTGAAGGTAAGCAAACATATCTACAGTGGCGGCCCCTAACCGACAGACGAACAGAACGTAAGAACGCCGGGGCCGTCCGCCGCGGCGGATTCCGGTTATCCGGAGGCATCGATATAATCGGATCGAAACCTTTCACGGGGTGGTTGTATCCGTTGTACCAAAACGGGACAATGGACGGTCTATAACTTCAACTTCCATTTACAACGTTCGGAGGCAAACGATGAACAAGAGAATCGGGATTACCAGTATGGGACTGGTAATCGTAGCTGTATTATTGGCCGGGTGCGGTGACGGGGGAGGGCCGGTAGGTACCGATGACGGACCGGTTGATTTCTTCGCTTCATTGACGCAGACGAAAGACCCGACCTACGGACAACTCTCCATTACGTCAACGTGGACAAGGCAGAGCGGAAGCGTATCGTATGAATGTGGGGGACAGGTCTTTGACGACACGAATCACAGTACGCACGTGAGCGGGGGTTCAGTGGTGGTGAGTGATCTTCCGGCACCTGAACGATCACCCGGTATATACCTGACAATGAATGCTCCGGTCTTTGGTTCGGTTGCGGAATGGTCTCTCTCCGGGAACTCGTCAGCGGGAATACCGGCGGTAACTGACAGCATGTATCTACCGGCGGAAATACGAATACTTTCACCGGCAGTGAAGACCTATAGCCGGTCGCAAGATTTGACGCTTACTTGGAACGCCGACGCAAACAACGACATCGTAATGATTCGTGTTCGTGATGCTTCAGAACCGGCGTCGCCGTTTGTGAACCCTCAATACGAGTGGAGCACGGTTGTTCCGGACAACGGTTCTTATACGGTTACTTCCTCTATCCTCTCAAACATGCCGTCGGGTGCGCTTGCGGTGGTTTCTCTTACTCGTGGTGAGAGCAAGACGATAGGCACGACTCACAAGTTCCATATCTACGGCTACACAACAGCCGCAGACGCTTATCGACTCACACCATAACGAGGAGGAGAAAAGAACTATGAGTGTTATTCCAAAGTGGGGAAAGGTCCGGCAAATGTCGGCTGCTTATGCTGTGTTCTTTGCGTTGACCGGCTTTGTTATTCTCAATGGTTTTTCCTGCGGGGGAAAGGAGAATAACACACCCGATGGAGCGGCTACGGGAGCGCAAGGTTTCAATGTCTCGTTAGGCTTTGGCCCTGATCCTGATTTCGACGACGACTTTGATGGTCACGGCGATGTACACGATCTGTGTCAGTACTTCACCGTACAGGGATACAAAATCCGAAAGATCATTGTTGAAGTGTTCAGGCACGACGCGAACAATAACCAAGTGAATATCTATCCTCCGGTTGAAATGAAAGAGGGCGTGAATTTCCTGAATGGAAATCCCCGGTCAACAATCGGTCAAGGATTGAAGTTCAAGATTCCTGAAACCGGAGCGTTCAAGATTCGTGTTCGGGTATGGGGGTATGATTGCGATGATCTACCACAACCGGAAGATTGTCTGGATAGTTGTGAGGATGATTGGGCCGGTCCATACTGGGAACAGGAAAGCAGTTGGACGGAGAACAAGAAATACGGTTGGGCTTATATCTCATATCCGAAGTTCCTTACGTGTAGTTAGAATACAAGAAAGATCGACTTTGAAGCCCGGAGTGATCCGGGCTTTTTTCTTGCCGTCCACACAAGGCACGGACAGCCTGTGAGCGGTTTCCTCTGCCGTGGCGGATTGTCTGTAGCTGGAAAAGGGGACTGGAGGGAAAGGGAAGAAAGCTGGAGAATCGAAGATTTTGTACAACGAGAAGTACAACAGAGGTGAGTTTTCTTTGAAATATTATCAGAATCAAGGAAAGTCGGAGTCCTGCCGGGACCACCCAGCATCTTACATCGCATGAAATCTTCTCTCCTCCTTCTCCACTTCTCAATCCTCCTCGCTCTTGCCGGATGTTCCTCCGGTCGCACGATCCTTCCTCCGAATGTTGTCGGAAGAACAATGGAGATTGATGGGATGGAACGGGAGTACCTGGTCTACGTGCCGCACGATTCCGCCGGGGCGAAGCGGCCTCTTCTTCTGGCGTTGCATGGACGACTGGAGACGGGGGAGGTGATGATGAAAGGCTCCGGGTTCAATGAGATCGCCGGGGGGCGGGGTTGGGTGGTGGCCTATCCCTACGGCTACCGGAGAAGCTGGGCCGACGGACGGGATGCGGTGCCCGCAGACAAGAAGGGGGTGGACGATGTGAGGTTCCTGTCGTCGCTGATCGATTCGTTGATTCTTCGGCACAACGTCGATCCCGAACGGGTCTTCGTCTGCGGCTATTCCAACGGGGCGATCATGGCCAACCGACTGAGCGTGGAGATCACCGAAAAGCTGGCCGGTATGGCCTCGGTGGAAGGGGATGCCACCTGGGCCGATCTCAGCCGGTTTCCTCTGAAGAAACATCTTCCCGTGCTGTTCATCAACGGTACGGCTGATCCGATTGTCAAGTACGAGGGGGGAAAGGGAGGACTTCTCGGCAACTATTCATTCCCCGCCGTCGAACAGGTGCTCGATGTCTGGAAGAGGTTCAACGGCTGCGGCGACAGTGCTGCTGTTCGGAAGTACGATGAGAGGCACGACGGCACCGTCTCGATTCTCTTTCGTTATCCCTGTGCCGATGCTCCCGTCGAACAGATTCTGACCATCGGCGCCGGACATATCTGGCCTGAGTACAAGGTCAACTATCCGCAGGTTCTGCTGGGGAAGGCGACGACCGAGATCAATGCGTCGGAGGAGATCATCCGGTTCTTTGCCGAGGTGATGGAGAAGGAGAAGTAAAGGACTTGTCAGCCCGTCCGATTATTCATCCCCCTCCGATTCCTCGAACAGAACCATCAGTTCATTGCCGTCGGGATCCTTGATCGTGAGGACCGGATATCCCCACCAGGAACGCTCGGCCGGGATGGGGCGCGCCGACAGTTCTTCCCGCAGTCTCTGCAACTCATCCGTCTCAAGCGAAATGAACAGACGGGACCGGCCGGCACGTTCCGGGTCGTTCCCGAGAGCCTGCCGGGCAGCGACTACCCCATCGACCTGATCGGCCACCGATTCGTACTCCACCGGCCCAACCC
>CBFGQN010000444.1:0-3997 GCA_965650895.1 uncultured Ignavibacteria bacterium
GAATAATTAAAGCAACGGCTGACAATGACGTGAACCACCTCCCCTTCTCCTTCGGCATGTTCGGCCATGGCTTCGGGAGTGTTCTCGGGGACAAGATCCATGTGACAGATCGGGCAGACCCCCGGTTCGTTCTGCCGTACCTGCGGATGCATCGGGCAGAAATAGACCGTCTCCTCATCGTGATTGTGTCCGGCCATCCCGACAAAGCCGGGCAACAGAAAATAGCCCGCAGCAACCCCGGCAGCCAGAAGGACCAGAGCGACGACCGAAGCGATGATTTTTGACTGCGTTGTCATGGTATTTGTCTCTGATACTCGATTTGATTGAGTTCCGGGGCTTTTCGAAGCGCCCTGTTTTCTCCGGGTGTTCCGGTAGTCAGCCGTCAGCTATGAGCGATCAGCCGTCAGCTTTGAGCGGTCAGCCGTTTTCCCGACTTGATTGAATTCCGGGACTTCTCGGAGCATCCTGTTCTCTACGGGTGTTCCGGGAGTGGCAGTCAGCCGTCAGCTATGAGCTTTCAGGAGTCGACCTTCGATGTCTCCCGACTCTTGACTTTTGACTTCCGACTCTTGACTCCCCTCCCTCACTCCCCGACCAACTCCCGAATCTCCCCCCACGCTCTGGCGATTTCCCCTTCCCGCATCACAATCTCTTCCCGGCTCATCACCAGCATCTCGTACACTTCCAGCAACCTGCTGAAGTCCGTCCGACTCCCGATGTAGTCGGTCCGTAATGCTTTCAGTTGCTGTTCCAGCAGGGGGATCTGCCGGTCGCGGTAGAACCCGATCATCGTGTTCCCCCGCTCGATCATCCCGTACGGCCTGCGCAGCATCGCCGTCATCTCCCGCAGCATTCTGTCCCGTCCGGCAAGAGTCTCACGTGCGGCAAGCTCGGCCGCCTCTGCTCTCCCTTCGGGACCGGACCGCGACCAGGAAGCCAGGGGGAGCGAGAGCATACCGCCGACCGTCAGACCGATCTGCTGACCATGTGTGCTTCCGGTACTGTGGAAGGCATCGACCATTTCTCCCAGTGTCCGGGTCCGGACCGGATGCCCTTCAGGCATCCAGGAGACTCCTCCCCGAAGCATCAGCATCGGCTTCAGATCGCTTCGGGCCGCATCGGCCATCGACTCCTGCACTTCGGCCATCCGCTCCATACGCCGCAGATCGGGATGGTCCCGAAGCGCAGCAACCAGTTCATCGAACGGAGGGAGAGAATCGAACGTCGGTTCATCGACAACGATCACCGTATCATCCAGAGCCCTTCCGACAACTGCGTTCAGCCGGACGCTCCTTTCGGCCCGTTGCTGCGCAAGAAGTATCTCCTCGGCGTTAAGTCGTTCGATCCTCAGAGCAATCGCATAGAGATCGGTCTGTGGGGTCCGGTTCACCGTATACCGGATCTCCACATCCTCGTAGAGGACCTCGGCCAGCTCACGATTCAGTCGGTTCAACTCCCGTTGCCGATCGATCTCCCATATCGCGTAGTACTCCTCTTCAATCCTTGCACGCAACTCCCTCCGCAACGCCTCCCGCTCCGGTTCGGCAACGGCCGCCATGCTCCGTTCGGCCTCGGCCATCGCACGATTCTGTCCCCCGAGCGGAATTCCCTGCTCCACCATCAGCATCGTCTCCCCCTTGCTCACAGGATTCGGATTCGTCGGCGGGAGCATCTGGAACTGCAGGCCGATCCGCGGCGCCTCCCAAGCCCCTGCGGCTCGGGCGCGGGCTTCGGCCCCTTCTTCGGCAAACCCGATCTCCTCAAAACCGGGATGGGTGCGCAGCGCAATCGCCAGCAGGGAATCGACCGACTGTGCGGCGACGCCCCCGGGAATTGCGCAGAGCAGAAGAAAAACCGGAAGTATTGTTCTTGGCCTCATCGGTTCAGGAAATTGATCTGTCCGTACGATAAAGGATGCCGGATCAACCGGCTTCGGATCAGTTCCGTTGCCATCTCTCCCTTTGCCGTCAGCAGTATCTTCACGTCCCGGATGTTCGGGCAGATCGTGATGTCCATACGACAAGGCAGCATGCCGAACCGGACGGACTACGTGCGTGGACAGGATTGCAGAGAATGGAACGGATACGGTGCGGCGTCGGGAACGGATATAGTGCACCCGTTCCGCCGGACCGACCGGTTCGCGGAAAGGTTAACTCAGATCAGAAATGATGAGTTGAAGAGATAGGTCGACTGTTTTCGCTTTTCGAGAGGGGGGGAATGGGCGCGTGCGGAGAACGCGTGGAAGGCGGAAGAGAGGATCTCGGTCCGAACAAAAGACCAGACCAGAAGGGCAACAATCACCGGCGAGGCGACCTGCATTTCGGCCTTTACCGGAGAAGCATCGTCGGTGTGTTGAAGTTCGAGCCGATCCTGACAGCAGGGATTTTCCTCCTTTTCTCCCCCCTCCTGATGTGAGGGAGCACACATACCGCACGTCTTCGCCACCTTCTCCTCCTTCGCCATGCGGCATGCATGGACGTTGGTCGGCAGACCGATGGTACCGATCAGCAGGCCGAGAAGAGTGGTCAGTATGATAAGTTTGCGCGGCATAGCTCCGTCAAAAGTAGCCCCGAAGACGGTCGGATGCAAGAGGTATTGCCGATTCTTTTTGGAGAAGCCGACGGACCGGAAGAATTCATTCCTTTAGCAGCCGGTCAATCGCAATCACTTCTCCCGTCTCGCCGAGGAGACGAACGAAGTAGGTTCCCGCTGCCAGTCGGTCGATCCGGAGGGGATATTCGGTTTGTCCCTTCTCCACCGGCTCCCGCACAACCGTCCGACCGAGAAGATCAATGACTTCAAGGAAACCGGATGAAGAAGAGGGGGAGGAAAGCCGCAGTACCGCCGACGCCCGGGCCGGATTGGGGAGCAAGACATGCGGGAGAGAAGCCTCCCCGTCCTGCAATTGCAGACCGCTTGTCCCGGCCGGAACGAACGCCACATCATCCAGGAGTGCCCACCCGCCGTTGACGACGTGAGCCGCAAAGGCAAACCGGACGGAGGAGAGATCGCCGAATTCCTCCAGATCGTATGTCACCTCCACCCATTTCAGGTTCGGGCGGCCCAGAGGAACGCCGAAGTTCTCTCCCGTCTCCACCAGCTCGACATCCTCAATCCACCAGATACTCTGTCCCCAGGTACGCAGACGTCGCCACCCCCTGCCGTCATCATAGAAGAGGGAAAGGGCGGGGGGCAGGAAACTGTGCTTTACCAGCGCCAGACGACATCGGAAGAGGGGATGGTCGACCGACGTCAGATCGAGCGACGGCGTCTCGATCCATGCCGAGTCGGCTCGTGAATCGTTGCCGAGATCGACCAGAATGCTTCCGGTACCGTCAACGCCCAACGTGTCGCTCTCGATCCACGGAAGCAACCCGGACATCGGCTGCGTCCAGCTTCCCGGCAGACCGTTGTTGAAATCGACAACGTAGGGAAGAGGAGTCTGCGCCGCCAGCGATTGTCCCAAGAATAAAAAGCAGAGAAGAGAGACTGCCGATCCGATTGCGCCGGAATGCACCGGACGTCTTCCATCATTTCCATTGATGTATTGCATTGCAGTCACCCTGTTCCATAGAATTGATGAGAACGATTGTTCAGGCAAAGCGGCATTCCGACGGCACGGATCGCACGTATCTGCTCGCCGACTGCAATATGGGAAGGGAAAAGAGTGAAGGAGAAGAACAAATCGGGGACGAAGCAGGAGAAAACCCGGCGTCTGGACGCCGGGCGCACGTCCCCTTGTACTTCATCCCCGATCAAAACAACGTCAGGCACAGGAAGTCGGGAAGCCGATTCTTCCGTTACCTCACTGAAACATCAACTGAACGGATCGATTATAACACCGTTCTTCCGGCGTCTCACCGGCAAAGAGGGGGAGAACTCCCCGGCAGTGAATCTCCGTCCTCTCCAGCGACCGCCTTCCCCGCTTTTCCGGCTCAGCCGATTCATCCAGTTCGGCGATATAGTTGCGGACATGCCGGATGATTACCTCCCCGCG
>CBFGQN010000445.1:0-3983 GCA_965650895.1 uncultured Ignavibacteria bacterium
GCCGGGTTTCTATGGATGATATTCTGTAGCTCAACGGGTCCGAAACATAGACATAGATGCAAGAGGCTCCCGGGACCATCATCTGTGCGGTCGGCATAACGATGAACGGAGCATGACGCGTCTTACCGACGCGACCCGGTAGTTTTGTAATACGGTAACTGTTAAGCTATAGGGTTCTTCCCCGAAATGTTCATGGTTCTGTCCCCCGGACCGTCGCCGGGAAGAGCAAGGATACGGTGTTTGTCCGCTCTGTGCAAGGGATTTATTCGTCCCCTCGGCAAACTTTTCCCCGGCCCTTTTTCCCTCTCTACTCCTCTTTTCCCAACTCCATTCCCACCACATTCTGCCGCAGGTGAACCGGCTCCGAGACAATCCCTTTCTTCTTCTCCTTTCTCTTCTTCGCCGCCAGATTCAGAATCTCCACCAGCACGCTGAAGGCCATGGCCGAATAAATGTATCCCTTCGGGATCTCCTTGTGGAAAGCTTCGGCCGAAAGGGAAACGCCGATCAGCAGGAGAAACGAGAGAGCAAGCATCTTGACTGTGGGGTGCTGCAGAACGAAAGCGCCGATTTTCCCACCGGTCCAGATCATCACCGCCAGGGCAACCAGTGTGGCGGTGATCATGATCCACAGGTGGTCGGTCATTCCGACGGCCGTGATGACCGAATCAAGCGAGAAGATAATGTCGAGCAGCACAATCTGAAAGATCACCGAGGCGAACGTGACCCTCTTCTTCCCGTCCTTCGATTCATCCTCCTCTCCCTCCAGCTTCTCGTGGATCTCCTTGACCGCTTTGTAGACGAGGAAGATTCCTCCGGCAAGCAGAATCAGGTCACGACCGGAGAACTCGTATCCGAATATCGGAAGGAACGGATCGGTAAGACCGATAAGCCACGAAATGCCGAAGAGCATCAGGATACGGGTGATGGCCGCAATGCTCAGTCCGACAAAACGGGCGCGATCCTGCTCCCCTTCGGGGAGCTTGGCTGCAAGGATCGAGATGAAGACGATGTTGTCGATCCCGAGAACGACTTCCATCACGGTCAGCGTCGCCAGTCCGGCCCAGACCGCAGGATCCGATAGCAGTTCAATCATAGAATATTTATATAGTTGACGGACAGTGACCGACGGTGGAACAAGGATTTCCGTCGGACCGGTCCTTTCAGATTATTCAGTACAGAAATAGAACAGATAGAACCGACAGTAGCGTTGACTCTTTTCGGTTGCGTGGCGCTTCCCCTTCCGGACCTCCTACAACACCCCGTTGATCCCTTCCAGAACGCTTGCGGCCCCGACAAAGTTCACTCCCGCGCGACGGGTGATCTTCTTCAGGTTCACCGCCGGCATCACAATGGTCTCGAACCCCAGCTTCACCCCCTCGGCCATCCTTCCCTCGACATGGGCCACCCCCCGTATCTCCCCTCCGAGTCCGACTTCCCCCATGATCACCGCCCCGGAATCGGTCGGCACGTCCCGGAAGCTGGAGACGATGGCGGCCGCAACCGCAAGGTCGACCGCCGGATCGTCCACGCGGACTCCACCGGCAATGTTGACGAAGACATCGTGTTCTCCCAGTCGCAGACCGAGCCGCTTCTCCAGCACGGCCAGCAGCATCTGCAACCGCTTGTAGTCGAACCCGGTCGCCGTCCGCTGCGGCACACCGTAGCTGGTCGGGGTCACCAGAGCCTGCGTCTCCACAAGAATCGGCCGGGTCCCCTCCATCGTCGCGGCCACCGCCGACCCGCTTGCACCGTAGTTCCTCTCCGAAAGGAACAGAGCACTCGGGTTGGCCACCTCCTCCAGCCCTTTCTCTCCCATCTCGAAGACGCCGATCTCGTTGGTCGATCCGTACCGGTTCTTCGCCGTCCGCAAAATACGATAGAGATGGGTCCGCTCCCCCTCGAACTGCAGGACGGTATCGACCATGTGTTCCAGAACTTTCGGTCCGGCGATCGCCCCCTCCTTGGTGACGTGTCCGACGACGAAGACGGCCACCCCTTCATCCTTCGCCAGGCGCATCAGCATGGCGGTACACTCGCGAACCTGGGAGACCGATCCGGGGGCCGATTCGATCCGGGGATGGTAGGTCGTCTGAATGGAGTCGACGATCACAATGTCCGGCTGTGTCCGGACAATCGCCTCCAGAATCAGCTCAAGATTCGTTTCGGCCATCAGAAGGAGCGAGGGGAGATCGACCCCGAGTCGTCCGGCCCTCAGCTTTACCTGCCGCAGCGATTCCTCGCCGGTAACGTAGAGGACTGTGGACCCTTCGAGACCGGAACACATCTGCGCCATCAGCGTCGATTTGCCCACGCCGGGATCCCCTCCGACCAGGATAATCGATCCCGGCATGATCCCCCCGCCGAGCACCCGGTCGAACTCCTGAATGCCGGTCGTAATCCGCGAGGCCTCCTCGACGGTTACCTCGGCAAGAGAGGTGACGCCGGCCGACGTCCCGCTCGACCGGGCACCACGGGCCTTTGCCGGAGGTTCGGAGAGAACAATCTCTTCCACATAGCTGTCCCACGCGTCACAGTTCGGACACTTCCCCAGCCATCGCGGGGATGTTGCGCCGCACTGATTGCAGACGTACTTTGTTCGTTGTTTGGCCATAATATTGATTGCACCGCGACGGGAGTACGGGTAAGGTTTGCCGGTTGACTTTGATGTTCGGGCACTTGTACCCCGCTTTCCCGGTTCTTGCCGCTGTCTCCTCTCACCTGCCGTAAGGAATACAAAACCGTTCCGTTCAATATATCGTATCGCAGTAAACGGCCGGGGACGAGGTCCCGCATCCGGGTGGAAGAAAATACGATCCGTTTTTCTGAAGACAATCGCACGTTTTGAATCAGATCAAACCCAATCGTATGGAGCATGACATCGAGTTGGCCTACGATCACTGCCGGAATGTGACGGCAACGCATGCCCGCACGTTCTACTTCGCTTCCTTCTTTCTGGGAAAGCCGAAGCGGACGGCATGTTACGCCGTCTACGCCTTCTGTCGCTACGTCGACGATCTGGCCGATGAGTACGGCCGGTCGGGAAACTCACCCGCCGCCGTTGAGCAAGCCATCCTCCGATGGCGCCGCGATCTCGAATCGGTCTACAACGGCCGGACCAAAGAGGAGCCGGTGCTGATCGCCTGGACCGACCTTCTCAGACGCTACGACATCCCCCGGGAACTGCCCGAACTCCTGATCGAAGGGTGCATGAGCGACCTTCGCCCCAGCATCCACGTTGAAACGTTCGACGAACTCTACGACTACTGCTACAAGGTCGCGTCGGTTGTCGGACTGATGACCGGTCGCATCTTCGGATACACCGATCCGGGGGCCGACGCCCGTGCGGTCGATCTGGGGATCGCCATGCAGTTGACCAATATCCTCCGCGATATCGGCGAAGACGCCGCAAAGAATCGGATCTACCTTCCCCGGGAGGAACTCGAGAAGTTCGGGCTGAAAGACTGGAATCCGATCGAGGGAAGGATAACGCCGGAGTTCAGGAAGTTCATGCGCTTTCAGATCGACCGGGCCCGCGGCTATTACGCTTCGGCCAACCTCGGGATTCCGATGCTGGAACCGGACAGTCGCCTGACCGTGCAGTTGATGAGCGATAACTACGCTGCTATTCTCGGAGCCATCGAGCAGAACGATTACGATGTCTTCTCGCACCGCGCCTTCGTCCCCTTCAGTCGGAAGCTTCTCAGCGTCCCCCGACTCTGGCTTCGACGGCACCGCAGGGGGGCCTGAGGGAGAGGCTACTCCGGTTCCACGACATTGCGCGGAGCGGTCTGCGCCGGTTCCGGACGCTGTATCCCTCCCTCTTCGTTCCCCTCTTGCTGATTGCGCCGACTCCGGCGACTTGAAGAGCTTCGCCGACGGGGCTGCGTCTGGGTGGAGGAAGGGGTCGCCGTCGTCGATGAAGAAGCTTGTCCCCCTTCCGCTCCTCCCACCGTCAGGATCTTCCCGCGAATCGACCTTCC
>CBFGQN010000446.1:0-3981 GCA_965650895.1 uncultured Ignavibacteria bacterium
TCGGGAACGAGCTTCAGGCTGTCGTCGAGATCAATCAGCTTGTCGAAGACCTGCGAGGCAATGTCGTCGGCATGCTTGGAATCGACCAGAACCGGATCGAGTCCGTTCGGGTCGCCGCGCAGGACGTTCAGTCGGAAGATTCCCCCGTAGCGGGGATCGGACGCCGAGGCGGTCGTATCATCTGCCGCCGCACCGTTTGCATCATCCCCCCCGCATCCCTGCACGATGATGGAAAGCGAAAGAGTACAGAACAGCAGGAACGTCGTTCGGAAATAGAACATGGTATCGCAAGTATGTTGGTGAAACCGTGCAGATCAAAGTTAGCAATTTCACGACAGGAGAGAAGAGAAAAGAAGAATGCCGACCGGGCGGGCAACTCTGTTGAACGACCGATCGGCATTGATTGTCGGGGCGGCAGGATTCGAACCTGCGATCTCCTGCTCCCAAAGCAGGCGCGTTAACCGGGCTGCGCTACGCCCCGAACGAAAGGGCAACAATTTCGGCAAAACGGAACGATGGGCAAAATTCAAAATGAATCAGAGCGAAGCCGACCGAATTAACCGATTCCAGTCGGCTCTACTCTTCGATGCCCCTGATCCGCAGACGGGAATCTGCGGCTGCCTCGTACCTCCTTATCCCCTTCGTACCCCTTGCTCTACTTCCCCAGCTCCTTCTTCAACCCTTCAATGACCGGCACCGGCGAAGGATCCACACCGTTCAGTGCCGCAAGCCAGAAGCTGACCCAGTCGCCGAGGTGGATCAGCGAGAACATCCGGGCGAGGGGACTTTTTCCCTGCGACTCGACTTCAACCGAGGCCCCGGCACTTTTGCCGATGATACGTCGGGTAATATCGATCCGCTTCCTGTTCCGGCGATGGTCATCCCGGTCGCGCAGAAAGATCGTGATGAACTTCCCGGGGAGACCGGCCGGGTGAGACCAGCCCACGATCTCGTTGTGATTCATCTCCGGCAGCAGATTGCCGAACGCCAGATACTTTGCGTTCTCCTGGATCTGTCCCCGCCAGCGAAGGTTGACCGTGTCGAGCCGTTCGGTAGCCGAATAGATGACCGGCACCCGGCCGTTGATCTTCTGCGCCAGCGCAAAGGCCGGATTCGTCCGCTTCGGTCCGGATCCGTACTCCTCGCTCAGTTTCACCAGCAGCGCCATCGTCTCCTCGATCCCCTTCTCCGTCTCACTCTTTACGGTCGGACCGAAGATCTCCGACTTGACGGCAAGGGTGTAGAGTAAGGGAAAGAAGCTGTAGCCGAGAGCGGCCCGGGGCTGGAGTCCGGCAGGGAGCCTGATGATCTTGTAGTTGGCCGCCATTGCGCTCCGTCCCAGTTTTCCTCCGGTGGTAATCACCAGAACCTGACCGGCATCCTTGCGAATGGCGTTATATGCCGTGAGGGTCTCCTCGGTGTTGCCGCTGTACGAGCTGACAACCAGCAGATCGCTCTTCCCGACCGTCGGAGGAGCGTAGTCCCGATTGACGATCACTTCCACACCGGCATGGTCCCTGAACGCCGAGACGTAGCTGCGCAGGAGATCTCCCCCGATGGCCGATCCTCCCATCCCGAGAATCACGACTCTCTTGACCCGGCTCTTCGCGACCTGCGGCCCGTCCTTTGCAAGGACAATCGCCCCCCGTATCTGATCGGCGAATCCCGCAATCGCCGCATACATATCCCCCGGATCGTTCTCCCGATAGTTGTTCTGTGTCAGATTCATGGTGAAATGGTTGGAATAGTTGTATGGTTTATTGGTTGAGTGGTTCTGTCGTTGTATGGTTCCATGGTTGCACGATCATGCAAGATCACCGGCAGAGAAGATACGGAGCTTCCCCGTCCGAACCTCTTCTTCTCCTTCACCCCCTCGCCCCCCGTACCCCTCGTCCTCATTTCCGCACACTCCCCTCCTCGAAACTCCAGAAGAGCAGATCCAGTTCCTGCAGTCCAAGTCCGAACGTCCGGGCCAGCTCGGCGAAACGCTCTTCCAGTTCAAGGTAGCGGCGGGGTGTGATCGTCTTCGGCAGCTCGTCGATTGTGCCGCACCGGAGCAGGTGCTTCAGGATGTGGCGATCGATAATCGCCAGATCGAGATGACCGATATTCCGGAGGAAGTGGGAGGCCTCCTTCCAGCCGAGACCGTTGACGTTTTCGGCAAGCCACTTCCGCTTTGCCTTCGAGGGTCGATCCGACGTGATGACCTTGAAGATGTCCTCCCATCTCTCCCTCAACAGGATGATGCGTCTCCCCTTCTGATTGTGGAACCGGATGTAGTTCGCCGGATCGCGCAGAATCGGCGTCGGGTCGATCTCCGGCTCCGGAAATCCCTCGCTCCGGAGCCGGACGATCACCCGCTCGGCATGAGCGGCCTTCGACTGGGGCGTCAGCAGACAGTAGAGAAGTTCGAACAGATACTCTTCCGGAGGGACGTTCCGGAACTCTTCGAGCCGCTCCCGGATCGTCTCCCGATGTCGTTCCCAGTGTCGCAAATAGATCTCCTCCATGGAGATTTTCCCTTCGTTCATTTTTCGTCTCGGCGGATTTCAATATTCTTGCAGTCTTTGCACTCGACCGATCCCTTTCCAGAAAAGGGAAGCAACAGCAACCGGAGAAGAAACGGAAGGCTATGGAATCGACAATACAAACGCTGAACCGGGTGATCGACTCCTGGACCGAACGACACCGTCCCGAATCGATGAACACCGACTGGGGACAGGCGTTGCTGGCATACGGTCTGGCCGAAGCGGTCCGGATCACCGACAACGAAAACGGACGGGAATATCTGCGTCGCTGGCTCACCTATCATCTCGGCGCCGGTATCCACCTGAGCTATTTCGTCGGGTCGTGGGGAATCGGACTGCTCTATCCGGAGATCATCGAAGAACATCCGGAATACGAACACGAGTTGCGGGATCTGGCCGACCGACTCTACGATCTGATCCTGGTCAAGGCGATCCGCAACGGCGAGGGAGTCCTGCTCCACAATGTCGACCTGCCCCATGTCTATATCGACACGATCTATTTTTCCGCCCCCGTTCTGGCAAAGCTGGCCCGGACGCTCGGCAGGGATGGATGGGAGACCGAGGCGATCCGTCAGCTCCGGCTTCACCTGGAAATCCTGCGTGACGCCGATAGCGACTTCTTCATCCACTGCCGACAGAACCTGACCGGACTCCGTTCGGAAGGAGCCTGGGGACGGGGAAACGGTTGGGTGATGATGACGTGTGGAGAACTTCTTCCGGCCCTTGCAATCGGTTCAACCGAAGGCGAGATCGTCGGACGGATTCTCCGTTCTCTGTCCACTCATCTGCTCCCGTTCCAGACGGAAAACGGTCTCTGGCGAACGATTATCAACGATCCGACTTCCTACGAGGAGACATCGGCGTCGGCGATGTTTCTCTACGGCATGATCCGGGGAAGAACCTCGGAAGTGCTGGGAGAAGAGTTCGACGAACCGATCGGGCGGGGGATCGCCGGCCTGCGTCGGCATATCGACGAACAGGGACTCTTCGGCGGCAGCTCCGAGGGGACCTGGCCGGGAACGATCGACTATTACAAGGGATTGGGGCGGGGAGAATGGTGGTGGGGAACCGGTGCCTGTCTCCTTGCATTAACCGAATACGCGATGTGGAAAGAATAGATGACCTTTTTTTCTTTCGATAAAAGAACATCCTGAGACTTGCCCCGCTCCCCCTGTCTTGCGTACTTTTGCAGGTTGATTCCCGAAACCTGAATCGGTAAGCACCTGTAAGGGTTCGGGAACAAGGAGAGAATCAGCACAAACCAGAGAGATTTCAACTGAAGAGACGAACGCCGCAACGACCGCGTACGCCACAGACGCGGATTAACGAACGAATCAGAGCACCCGAGATTCGCGTGATCGACGAAGAAGGGAACCAGCTCGGGATTATGACCCCGCGTGACGCGCTGCAGCTTGCTCAGTCGCGCGAGCTTGATCTGGTGGAGATCGCACCG
>CBFGQN010000447.1:0-3981 GCA_965650895.1 uncultured Ignavibacteria bacterium
ACACGATGGTGCTCGGTCTTTTCGACGGGCACACAGGTGATATATCGTCGACGGTGTATACAGCCTGAATTTCGGATTCGGCTTTCACAGATCAACCTCTTGCCCCTGCAACGCCTGCACCCTGCTCAGCAACGCCGTCAGCTCCTTCTCCTGTGCCTCGAACTGAAGTTCCTGCGCTTCATATTGCGCCTCAAGCTCCGCCATACGCGTCTTCAGACGGGAATTGTCATCAGGCGTCGCCACAGCGGTCGGCACTTCGCCATTGTAAGTAGAGATTAACACGTCATTGGCCTTGAGCCACTCCAGTTTGATGACGTCTCCGTTGATTGACTGTACGGCCAGAAACTGATTTGTTGAACTCGGTTTCGCTACCGGCAGGATGTACCGGATGGTGTCCGCAAGAGCCGGAGCTTCGAATGATGTGAAGTAGGCCGAGCCGGGGAACGCACCCATTGTGTCGTGTGGCTCATAGAAGCGCAACTGGCTCGAGCGGTTGTTGTTGTTTGCCAGCCACAGATTGGTGTTGCCGAAGACCACAACTTCGGGTTCGGAGATCGTCATATCGTTGCTTCCGCCGTTGGCAAGGAACCCGAAGCTCCCGATGCCGTTCAGATCCAGTTCTCTCCCGCCGGGTATGACTGAGTGGGCTTCCTCAACGGTGAGAAACGCACCTCCACTCACTGTACTGTATGCACTACTCGTACCGGTTACATGTCCTCTCCCGCCTCCTACCGTTGCGCCGAATGCATAGCTGAGTCCGCTGCCTTGCCCGATCGTGTGACCGCCCCCTCCTCCGACCGTCGCGTAACTGTATAGCACGGTGGCAGGATCGTCCAATCGTCGAACCCAGGTAAAGGACCCGCCCCTTATCGTGGCGTACGAACATCTGACATCGACGATGTTTCCGCTTCCTCCACCAATCGCCGCATTGCTGGCGCGATCCCACATCCGGTTTAGGGATCCTCCCCCAATCACGCTGCCATTGGCGTCGTATATGATATTGGACCCACCGCCCATAATCGCGGTTGCTGAAGCCGACCCTTCGGTATTGGACTCTCCCCCACCGATGATCCCAAGGCTACTGTATGGGCCGACGGTGTTTGATCGCCCCCCGCCGACGCATGCCACATTTGAAAGATCAATCATGTTGGACCGACCTCCAAGAATCGCTGCATACAGGTCTGAAGAGTCGATGCTGTTGTTATCTCCGCCACCGATCATGGCATACTGTGAGCTTCTAATCTCGCCACTCGATCCGCCCCCGATCACCGAATACTGACCCCGAATTGAAAGCAACACATTGCCTGACCCACCCCGTATCGTTGTACCCGTTCCGCTCGTATTCTCCACACCGTTATTCTCTCCACCGGCAATGAGGCTGTAATTGGCCATCGCTATCTCCGTTGCACTACTACGGGCGAACTGAAGGTCGACTGCGCTCACTCCACGTGCATTCCCCCCGGTATCCCGCTGCAGACTCCCATTCTCGTTCAGGATCAATGAATTGGCTATCGTTCCACTCGCTCCCCGTACCTGAATCTGAAATGCCGCACTGTCGGTCGTTCCGAGAACGTCCGTGCCGGGCACTGTACCATTATTGCCTGCCGCCAGCCAGAACCCTGATCCGCCGCTCCCCGGAGAAGCCAGCATAAACTCCGCCGTTCCGGTTCCGGGATCCGGTATCGTGAGGATGAGGTTGTGCGGCAGTGCTGCGGGCGTCCGTATCGTTATGGTGTTGAATGTGGAATCGGCCCCGTTGTCGTCCAGGACCAGACGTTCCGCACGCACATCACGATCCTGTGCGTGCAGATCAGCCGTCACGACAACGAGCGAGACTAATGCCACCACGGCAAGGCTTCGGGTCAAAACATTCAGGATATTGTTGTCAACTGATATCATGGTATCGAATCTCTATTCGGCATTGAACACGTTGGTCTCATCCTTCGATTCGACCCCGTCTGAGGAGTGTTTGGCTCCCTGTTGCTCCAGGGTCTGTACCGCGGAACGTAGTGCCTGTATCTGCTCCTTCTGCGTTCCGAGCAGGTGCTCCCGGGTTGCGAGTTGCGCCTCAAGTCTTTTTACACGACTCTCCAAACCGGAACCATCATCCGGTACTGCAATCGCGGTCGGTATGTCGGAGCCGTCAAGACCGGCACTCGGAGTGACGGTCCCCCATGTCAGGGTAACTCTGTCGCCGCTCAGGGCCGAAACTTGCAGAACCTCACCGGTCTGACCCGGCTTTGCTGCGGGAAGGATGTACGCGACCGTATCGCCGAGAGACGGAGCCTCAAACGACGTGAAGTACACGGAGCTCGGGAAGTCTCCGGTCGTCGTGTTTGGCTCATAGAATCGGATCTGACTCGCGGCGCCGGTGTTGTTTGCCAGCCAGAGATCGGCATTACCGAAGACCGCAATATTGGATTCCGAGATGGTCATATTCCCCCCCCCGTCGTTGGCAAGAAATCCGAAGCTGTGGTCGGCATTGAGCGTCATTGCTTTGCCGCCGGGTATCACTGAATACTGACCATTGATGAAATTTCCCCGCCCTCCGCCTATCGTCGAGTAATCGCTTTGTGCGCGGATCTCATTCGACCGTCCTCCCCCGATCGTCCCGTAATCGGTACTGTCATCGATTACGTTGGCGCGTCCTCCACCGATCGAAGAATAGGTGGCATAGCCTCCTACGTTGTTAGCCCATCCTCCACCGATTGTGGAATATTCGGCGCCGGCAGCGACGTCGTTAAAGAATCCTCCTCCGATCATTGCATAGCTGGCACCATGCCTGATGCGGTTATTCTCACCCCCACTGATCGTCGAATACCGGGCCGTGTCATCTACTCTGTTGAATTCTCCTCCACCTATGGTGGAATGATCCGCTCCCGGCCTAACGAGGTTCTGGTATCCTCCACCAATTGTGGCATAATTGGCACCAGGCCAAAGTTTGTTTTGCCCTCCGCCTCCGATCGTTCCGTGGGTGGTAGCGGAATCGATGATGTTCCGGTATCCTCCCCCTATGGTGGAATAGTCGGCTCCGGTCTCAATCGTGTTCTCTCGTCCGGCTCCGATCACTGCATACCGGGCATTGGTATCAATCGTGTTGAGTCTTCCTCCACCTATCGTTGAATAGATGGCACCGTCACTGATCGTGTTGGACGCTCCTCCCCCAATTGCGGCACCATCGGCAGTCGAGGCGATGCCGTTGTTCTGCCCGCCTCCGATGACACTGTAAGCACTCGCCGCTACCTGAGTCGCCCCGCTCCGGGAAATCTGAAGGTCCACAGCCCCTGCTCCCCGCGCCTCTCCTGCGGTATCCCGCTGCAGGCTCCCGTTCTCGTTGAGGATCAGCGAGTTGGCTATCGTTCCGCTTCCTCCACGCACCTGGAGTTGCAGTGCCGCGCTGTCCGTGGTCCCCAAAAAGTCGGTGCCGGGCGTCGTTCCGCTATTGCCGCCGAGCAGCCAGGAGTTCGATCCTCCGCTCCCGGAAGTCAGCATGAACTCGGCTGTTCCGGTTCCCGGATCGGGTATGGTCAGAACGACATTCTGCAGTAGTGACGAGGAAGTTCGTATCGTGACGGTGTTGACTGTGGAGTCGGTTCCATTATCATCGAGAACGAGCCGTTCGGCGCGCAGATCACGATCCTGCGCGTGCAAGGCGGTTGTCACGATCAGGAGAGAGAGGAGGGCCACCGGGAAAACGCTCTGCTTTATACCATCCATAATACGTTGTTATGAAAGACGATCACGCTGCACGCTCTTTCTGAGCCGGACAGCAGGAAATGCTCTCCGGTTGCCACATCCTGTTTGCGTCGAATTTCCGGATATGAGGAGTGTGACCGGACACAGAAGAGGGATCCTATTTTACTACCGGACCTCAAGTATATCGGAGTTCTCATGTCAGTGCAAACAGAGCTTCCGGTACAAATCCTTTTTTGTACCACAATCGGGAGGAGATTGACTCAGGAGAGCGAAAAGGGAAGTTCC
>CBFGQN010000448.1:0-3978 GCA_965650895.1 uncultured Ignavibacteria bacterium
CTCTTCGGTATAGAAGAGGGTAACGGCCAGGAGCATAAGCATCGTGAACTCGAGAGTAATGGCTGCCAGAAGGATCGAAGGCTGCGTCGGCGGAATGAATTTCAGACCACGAATACCGATGATAACGATAAGGATAGCCGCACCGCCGTAGGCAAAGCCCTGAACATTGTTGGAGTATTTCTCGGCGAAGTGGCGCGTCATGTAGAGACGCAGGCCCTTGAAGACCATGAACGGCGCACGCTTCCACTTGTTGGCGGCACGGACATCGTTGATCTCGTCGACAATCACCGGACCGAACTCTTTCTCTATGGCGGTCAGGTCGTCGTGGGAGTTTGCCGCAGTGATCCGCTCGATCTCCTCACGCGAAATCTTGTCGCCGGTCTGCTCATCGATACGATCGATCGTATGCTCGATCTCCCGCTCGATCTTGTGTGCTATATACCCGAACTTCGGAATCATTGCCGTAAAGAGAACGGCCACAATGAATCCGACGAAGATGGAGAAAATTCCGAAGGTCAACCACGGTTCGATGATGATCGCGTCCTCACCAAGCTTTTCGGCCTGGACAACCCACTGGCTGGAGCTTTTCTCATACTCGAATTCTTCACTGCCGTGTCCGGAGGTCATATCCAGAAGGAACTCGTCTTCCTGAATCAGATCGCTGTTCTCGTGCGCGGCGGTCGCCACCTCAGGAGGAGCGAACAGACCCATCATCGCCGATTTGAAGCCGGGCGTAATCACAAAGGACTGGAACACCCAGGCGACGACGGCAAGAACCGCGAGAAAGACAATGAAGGAAAGAGGATTGGTTTTGAACTGATCGGCTTTTGAACTCATAAAGCGATGATCTAATGTGGATACAAGATTGAATTGAAATTCCGGAAGTACTGATCTTCCTGATGTGCGTCTTCTCGATCAGGCAAATGTCGTGCCGATTCTTGCGACGACTCTGTTCATCGCGTGGGTATTCGCTCAGGAAGTGGGCGAAAAATACGGCTCGTTGATCTACAAGACAACACATTTTTTACGTTTTCAGTACTTCGTCGAAAGAAATCTCCTCTTGCTCCACGTAAAATCTTCGGCCTGCGGTGGGATCGTTAGACCATGTTCTGTATATTCGGTGACGTCTGCTCACCCAAGACGCAGACGATCATCTTACATTACCCACATCAAATCTTAAGGAGGACTTAATGGCACGTTCGTTGAACAAAGTGATGATCATCGGCAGGATTCAGCCGAATGATCCGGAGCTGCGGTATACTCAGAATGGACAGGCGGTCTGCACGTTCAAGGTGGTAACCGATGAAGGTTACAGGGACAAGGACGGCAATACGGTCGAGCGTTCGGAGTGGCACCGCATCGTGTATTGGGGAAAGGCCGGAGAGCTGATTGCCCAGTACATGAAGAAGGGGAGACGCATCTACGTTGAAGGCCGTATGCAGACCCGGCAGTGGGAGCAGGACGGACAGACGAAGTATACCACCGAAATTGTCGGGCAGGATTTTCTGTTCCTCGATGGGGGTGACCGCGACGATAATGTGGGCGGTTCGTCTGCCAACCACTCCGGCGGCGATCACGTCAACTCGTCGGTAGCGACTTCGGCCGGCAGCGAAGAGGATGATCTTCCGTTCTGACCTATGCAAAACTCAGGGCTTGTGTTCGATCTCGGTCTTCGGGCTGCAGAGTTGATCCGAACGCAGGCCCTGAGTGGTTGTACTGTGAAAGCATTCCCGATATCGACCTTATGTTCCTGCGTCCGTTCTCTCTTCTGATATGCTTCTTCTCCCTTTCGGTTCTTTCCGTCTCATCGGCAATCGCCGCTCCGGTCCCGTTCAGTCAGGAACTTTTACGCCGGTATTACGATTCCATAGTGGGGGAACTTCCGGACTATGTCCGGCAGACGCTCGAGCGGATTCCCCGGTTCCCGCGTCGGGTGCTGGCGGCAAACGTCTACTTCCGTCGGGCCGATGAACTCCGGGAGAACTGGTCGTGGACTTCCCGACAGGTGGCCGAGTACAAGAAATCCGAAGAGTATGCGCACATGCTGGTAGAGATCGAAAAAGTCAGACGGGAGTTTGCCGAACGGAACCCCGGCTATCATCTGGCCGTCAACATCGCCGCCCGCAGTCTGGAGACGCAGATACGGAAATGGAACACGGTCTCCTCTGTCGGAAGAGGGGCCGAGGAGTTCCTCGACAGTTGTCGTGCCGAGTTCGCCGACTCTGTCTACGGCGAGATACCCGACACCGCTTCGATCGCCCGGTTCCGCGCCTTCATGCAGCGCTATGAGTTCGACGACGACCGCGTGCCGACCGTGGCGACACCCGGACTCTCGAAGCACGGACAGCTTCGCGCATTTGACTTCAAGATTATGCAAGGGAGACGAATGATCGCCGGGGCAACCTCGGCGACGATTCCCACGCGGTGGGACGAGCCGGGCTGGACCGACAGACTGAAGGAGGCGGTTGCGGCCGTCAGCGATCACTTCGACGGACCCCTGGACGCACCCTACGAACCCTGGCATTACAACTATCATCCGGACGCGAATCGTCACGGGCGCGTCGACACCACAACCTCTTTACATCCGAAGAGAGGATCATCATCAGAGGTGGAATAGCGAGAGGAGCAACGTCATGGCCGTCGTGTTGAGAAAAACCGAAATCCGGGTCGGGTTGATAACGCTGCTGGCGCTGGTCCTGCTTGTGGCCGGAATCATGTGGGGGAAGGGGACCGGGATAGGCGTCGATCGCCGGGAGATCGTCATCGAATTCGACAATGCCGCCGGCGTGTCGGGGGGGACGGTCGTCTACCTCTACGGCGTCAGAATCGGTACGATCACCAACGTTTCCATTCAGGGGAAAGGGGCCGAAGTCGTCGCTCACATCGATCGCGATGTCACGCTCTACGACGATGCCTACGCAACGATCCAGGTGATGGAACTGACCGGGGGAAAGAAGATCGAACTCTTCCCCGGCTCACAGGGAGATGTGCTGACCGGCAGGGCCAGATTGCCCGGCAGGAACCAGGCCGACATCGGGGCGATCATTGCTGTGGCACAGGAACTTGCCACAAATGTCGAACCCCTTCTGCTTCGGGCCGACTCGCTTCTGGCCGATCTGTCGGCGGTGATCGGCGATGAAAACTTCCAGCGAAACGTGACGACCGCCGCCGACCAGTTTGCCGAGATCTCGGTGCAACTCAACGGTATCCTCCGGGAAAACCGGGGACGCATTTCCACAACCCTTATAGCCGTTGAGGAGCTGTCGACCGATCTTCAGCAGTTTGTGGCCAGGAACGAAGGTGGGGTCGAGGATCTTCTGCTGTCGACCGGACGTCTGGTCGACAACGCATCGCAGACGCTTGAGGATTCCAGAGGGGTGGTTGCGCGGGTCGATCTGCTGATCCGGCGTCTCGACTCGCTTGCCGTCGATCTCAGGGAGGGAGACGGCACCGTCTCCCGGTTTATCTACGACAAGTCGTTTGCCCTGCAGCTCGACAGTGCAATGATGGGAATTCGTCGTTTCCTCGATAATATCGATCGACGTGGCGTCAACGTGAATGTCGGCGTCGGCCACAAGAAGTGAGGATACCCGGATAGCCGGATGTCACCTCTGCGCCGGACGAAGTTCCGCCAGACCCCGGGCCAGACGTTCCATCCCCTTGCGAATATCCTCATCAGAACAGGCGTAGGAAAGCCTGAATCCTCTGTCGTCACCGAATGCCTCTCCCGGCACGATGGCCAGGTGATGATTGACCAGAAGATGCTCTGCCAGAGCGATGCTGTTCGGCGTCCTTTCAGTCCGGTATTCCTCGGCGTCGATAAAATAGTAGAAGGCTCCGTCGGGAATCGGATAGGCGATGCCGGGAATCTCCGCAAGGAGGGATCCCATCAGTTCTCTTCTCTTGGCGAAACTTTGCCGCAATCCTTCCGCCGCATCCGCACCGTGCAGTATCGCCTCAAGGGCCGCCTTCTGACTT
>CBFGQN010000449.1:0-3965 GCA_965650895.1 uncultured Ignavibacteria bacterium
CACAATCGACTTCGGAACGATTCGCGTCGGCACGTGCAGGGATTCGGGTCTGCTTGTCACCAAAATCGGAACAGGACTGCTGGAAACGACGGAGCAGCACGGGATCAACGGAGGAGACGGGGCGTTTCTGATCAGGGATGAGGCCTCATTCTCCATCCAACCCTCCGATGGAGATTCGGTCCGGCTCCGCTTCTGTCCTCCGGACAGGGGCCCCTTCGAAGGGAGACTGCGGATCGCGACGAACGCCGGAGAACGGATCGTCCTTCTGCGAGGAACCGGCGAGGCGAACAGGACACCCTACCGACTCAGTCTGGACACCGTCGCCGCACGGGTCGGCGAGCCGTTTCTGCTGACGATGAGCCTGAGCCCGAAGCCGACCATCGATGCGAAGATCGACAGTTTCTCCATCGAGCTGTCGTTCGATCCGAATGCTCTCTTCTTCCACCGACTTGTCGACGGCAACGGCGCACGGCTTTTGCAAGCCGGACATGGAAGGATCCGGATCGAACGTCCCCCCGGCAGTTTCATCCTCGATTCGATGCTCTTCCGGCTTGAGTGCGAGGGACTCCTCAGCGGTCGCCCGGTCAACACGGTGGCGATCACCAGCGCATCGTTCCTCGGCGTCACCAGGACAATCGATACGGCCGGAGGACTGGTCTACCTTGAGGGCTGCGATATCTCCCGGGAGGTCCGGTTCGGTCGCAGAATCGGCGTCACGTCGATCAGACCGAATCCCGGTTCCGACGAGGTGGTCATCCTCTGGAGGGCGCCGGAAGGCTCACGTCCGCAACTTCGCCTGCTCGATCAACTCGGCCGGACCATTCTGGACACCCCTCTGCCGGAGGGAACCGGTATCGAACAGGAGATGCCGATTGATCTGCAGTCGTTGAAGCCGGGACTCTACGGTCTGCTGCTGATCGACCGGGAGGAATATTCATCCACCCCGCTGATGATCCTCCGATGATGCCTGTCTCTCGTTCCATACCACCGCCGTTTCTGCCGGGACTGCTCTGCATACTGAGCCATTTCTTCGCCGCCGTATCCCTGACGGCACAGGAACCGCCGAAGCCGACACTCTTTCTCGGTCCGTTTGCCGAAGCGGGAACCGGCATCACCCTGGCCGACCAGCCGCTCCCGGTCTATTCCCTCTCCCCCGGCTGCGGAACGTTCGGGGAGATCGGATCGGCAAGCCGGGTTGAGTTCGGTGGGTACGTCGCCATGCCTGCGTTCTTCAGCCGCAATGTCGGACTGGCGGCACGTATCGGTTTCTTCCGCGGAAGCGAAGGATTTCGTGGAGAGCCGATCGACCCGCAACGCCTGTTCGACTCCGCATCGTCAACGCTGGTCACGATCGACCGGGAGTTCCGGCTGGAGGGGATCACCGAGGGACTTTCACTGGAAATCCTGCTGCGCTATGAACCGGCCGAGCGTTGGACGGTCGAGGCCGGCCCCGCGTTCGGCTACCGGCTTTCGACATCGTTCGAGCAGACCGACAATGTTCTCGGCCCGGGAGATATCCGGTTCGACGACGGACAGGGGAGCCGCACGATGGAGGAGGGAATGTCGCTGAGCGGACGCTCCTTCAACGTCGGGGCGGGTCTGGGCATTTCCTACAGCCACAAACTCTCCCGCCCCCTCCGGCTGGTGCCATCGATCCGACTGAAGACCGACCTGCTGTCGGCAGCAAATGAAGCATCCTGGATCACATTGCGTGGGACCGCAGGGGTGGGACTGCTGTTCGATCTGACCCCCTCTCCCCCTCCCCCCGATACGCCTCCGGAGGCTCCCGAACCGCCACCACCGCCGGCTGTTCCTCCTCCGACCGCCGCGATCCGGATCATCGGCGTCGACGCCGACGGGAACGAGACCAGGGTCTCCCGTATCCGGGGGGTGGAAGTCCTTCATGAGCGTCGGCTTCCTCTGCTGGACCGGCTGTTCTATGAGGAAGGGGAGATCACGCTTCCGGACCGTTACGATGTCGGGAGCGGAACCGAGGAGGCGGAACATTCCGACTGGTCGATTATTGACGCACATCACCACTATCCCGGCATCATCATCGAGCGGATGAAGGAACATGCCGGAACGAAGATCAGTCTGAGCGGCAGCGGGGCGGGGAACGAACCGGCGGGAATTGCAGCGGAACGGATCGAATCCTTCCGCACTTCTCTGGCCGCCCGTGGAGTGGAATCCGAACGAATTGCCCTGCTCCCCTTCGCTTCAAACCGCTCCGACGAGCGAAAGAGGGAAGGAATGCAGGAGAACCGGCGGATCGAGATATCCTCAACCGATCCGGCACTGACATCTCCTCTGGTTCTCGAATCGATCGAGCGGGATTTCTCCCCCCCATCGATCCGGGTCGTTCCCGATTTCGACTCACCGGTCGGCATAGCCGACTGGAAGATGACCGTGACGCAGAACGGAAATCCGATGGCCGACTATTCGCGGGCCGATCTTGAGAAGGGAGAATCTCCGGACTTCCAGTGGGAAATCCGGCAGCGGCGGGGGGACACGTCAATCGCTCCGCTGGTCGCCCGGATCGAGGTGACCGATTCGCTGGGAAGAACGGCCCTGGCGTTCGATACGATCCCGCTGATTCTTGAGAAGAGACGGGACAGAGTTGACGACGACGTGGAAATCGCCGTTGACATGGTACGGAAGTCCTCGTGGCTGATCGGCTTCGGCTACGATTCGGACGCCCTGACGCCGGAGATGATCGCCGAGCTGAAGCGGATGATGGAATTTCTGAGGCCCGGAGGACGGATCAGCGTGACCGGGTTTACCGACCGGACCGGGACCGAAGAGCACAATCTCTCTCTGTCACGAAAACGGGCCGACCGGGTGGCCGGGTGGATCTCCGGTTATCTCTCCGAACAGAAGATGGAGGTGGAAGAAATGACCGTCACCGGAGCCGGGGTCGACGAAGAGCATTTCGACAACGATCTGCCGGAGGGGCGCGTCCTCTCGCGCAGCGTCCTGATCCGGATCGACCGGGCTGCCGAGGAGAGCGATCTGCCGTAATGATTTTCCTACCCCCTCTCTCCCCTGTGTGAGTTCTCCCCCCTCTGATGTGTCTTCGCTACAGACCGGTCATAAAAGAATCAACCTTCAACGCCAAACGTGAAGACCATGAACAAATTCATTCGATATACGCTTCTGCTCCTGCTGGCCCTGCCGGCACCGGCGATGCTTCAGGGACAGAATCCGCAGTGGAACTCTCCGCGGCTCCCGTCGACCGTCACCGGGCACATCTATCTGATTACGTTTCCCGAGCCGCTGGAAAACAAGTTCGACCTTCGCTTCCCGAACGCTCAGCCGGAACGGCTTTCACTTTACATCTATTCCGATGCGACAACGCCGGTCTGGATCTCCAACGCCGGGGGGAACTGGTCGACAACCGAGATCCTTCCCGGTCAGACTTCCGTCGAGGTGCCTCTCCCCCTCGAAGAGTTCTCGTTTGCCGGTCGTGAGGAGATGCCGACGCAAAACGTCTTCCGGGTGTTCTCCGTCCGTCCGATCCTTGTCAACTGCTACATGACGACGCACTTCGCTACAGAGGCCTGGACACCCCTCCCTGTTGAGGCATGGGGAAAGGAATATTATGCAGCCGCATCCGCGGCCGAGACCGTCAGGGATTTTGTGCCGGCAGGCGAGAACAGTTTCTCTTCCGCAATTCACGGAGCCCCCTCACAAATCACGGTGACGGCCGCCTTCAACAACACAGAGGTGACGATCGTACCGAACGCCGATCTGAACACCGGGTCGGCAGGGGTTCCGATGAGCGTCAACCTCGATGCCGGAGAGGCCTACACGTTCATCAGCGAGGTCGACACCGGAAGCACCTTCGGCCCCAACCTTGCCGGTTCACGCATCACATCGAACCGTCTGATCGGCGTCATCTCCGGCAACACCAGAGCGGCAGTGATCGACGACTCCTTCGCGCGATAGTGTTCCGGCCCTCCGTCGCG
>CBFGQN010000450.1:0-3962 GCA_965650895.1 uncultured Ignavibacteria bacterium
CCATGATCGGCGACCCGCGCAACTGCCAGTAGATCACCCCCCGCGCACCGTATGCAAGCTCCAGACCGATCAGCGCAAAGAGTTCGTTCTCGGTCGGCGTGTGGCTGACCAACGTGTCGGTGACATACGTGTAGATGGTATCGATCTCCTGAGTGATACCGTTGGTGTCGTAGGAGATGGCGTAGCCGTCCCGCACCGCCACCACCGTCATCGGTCCGGCCAGGGGAATCCAGCGACGCCCGGTCTTCCGCGCGATGATCGCCGCCGCCCCCATCGTCCCGACCAGTCCCATGCGACCGTTGTTCGGATAGTTGACCCGGTTGTCGTAGTAATCTCCGTGATCGGGATCGAACCGACCGAAGAGGAGACGCTGCAACGTCTTCTCGTACCCCTCGATTCTCTCCTCCAGCGTGGCGTCGTAGGTCGGGTTCCCGACCGAATCCAGGTCGAGCAGTTCCGGCATGTGAAAGCGTCCTCCGTTCCGCTGCTTCAGACTCGGGATGGTGTGGTGGGGGATTTCGAGGAAGTCTCTGATAACGTCTCCCGGTGCCGCACCCTCCGGGATGAACGCATCCACCGTGTCGCCGACGCTGAAGTTGAAGTAATCGTAGGTGTGGATGGTCTTCGCGGTGGTCAGGTGGTGGAAGGTCTGACCGGCCACCTCGAACTCGCCGAGACCGACCGAGTCCCCCGGCATCGGGTCGGCCGACTGCCCGTTCGCCACACGCCAACGGGGGAGGTTGAACGTATCCTGCATCATCCGGTGGAGCGCCTCGAAGGGGGCGAAGTCCATCGGATGGTGGAGCGCCTCCTCGCCGGAGTGGAGGGCGATGATGTCGGTCCGCATGTCGGCAATCGCCCCTGCAGCATTCCCTAACATCACCTTTTTCGCCTCGGCCATCAGGAGACTCCGGAAAGCATCCGGCCCGGCCCCGATCCCTAATATCAGATTGGCGATGGAATCCCGCAGGGCCACGGCGTGGAGGGCCGCCTTCTCCTTTCCGGTCCAGTAGACCCGGACGTCGATCGCCTGCTCCTTACCGGCAGGCTGCGACGGGTGAAGCGGACCGGGGAGGCTGGTGTTCCCGAGGCGGTAGCGGAGATCGGTGGCGCGGACAATGGTGCGGTACTGCGCCAACACAGTATCGGGAAATCCTTCCGTTAACTCCGCTTTCGTCACCGCAAAGGAATCGACCAGAAGCTCCAGCCCTCCCGTCCCGGCAGTGGCAGCCTGAAAGGAGTTGTCCAGATACGTGTGCCCCTCCGGCATCTCATGGTAGATCGCCACAGTAAAGATCGTGTCGGTGTCGGCGGCCATCCCGCCGGGAAAAGATGACCGATCAGGGAGGTATAGTAGGTGCGGGGTTCGGTCGAGCTGAACAGGTCCCAGGCACGATGATCCCTGAACCAGATAGCGAATCGTTTCAGTTGCAGGTCACGGGCCGTATCCCGCTGTGGGAGGTAATCGAGGACCAGTGTTGAGGCGACAAGGCCGGTGTCTGCAAGATTCTCATACACCTGTTCCAATACAGGATTCCCCAGGTCATTCAATTCAGCGAGATTGGTATCGGTAGTTCCTCCATCCCGATTCAGCATCATCCAGGTATAGTAGGGCGACTGCACCGAATCGAACGGATAGAACCGGATCTCCTTCGAGTACGTCGAATGTTCCAGCTTCTTCGATCCGTTGACCCACATCCGGTGATCTCCCGGGCGTCGCAATGACGAGTTGTAGAATTCCGCCACTCCCGACAGATTATCGGCAAACCAGAACAGGTTCAGACCAAGCGAGTCGATGTAGGGCCAGATCAGCCATCGATGATCGTCGTTGTTGGCATCCAGCGCCCACTTCGTCGTCACTCCGCCGATCACGAACTCGGCATCGTCGTACCCGAAGAGCGAGACCAAAGGGGCCGCCTCCTGCGGGATCGTCCAGTCGATGGTCTGGCTGATGCTCTGCCGGGGATAAATAGCCCCGATCAATACAAGAGTCAAGACGGTCGGTAGCGACCGTTGCAGCGATGCGGCTGCGGTTCTTTGTAGATTTGCCTGCGTCTTCATACGGCGTCTCCTGGGTTTCAATGGAAGTGTGTCGACATACGCATAGCCGTTCTGCCGTGAGGCGTCCGTTGCTTGGCTCCCGGTCTTGACCACCGGGGGTCAGGCGTTTCTTCTGCGATCCGCCGGGGCGGACTACTCCGTCTTGATGAAGCGCGTCGAGGCGATCATCCGATCATCCTTGTCAAAGACCGTCAGCAGGTAGCTTCCCAAGGGAACGTTCCTGCATCGCCAAATAGCCGCACCGACTCCCGGCTCCACTGATCCCTCGGCAACCAACCGCCCGAGTTCATCATGCACAGCGAAGCGTTGCGGCATCCTTTTCAAATCCCCTCGCCAGGCGATGTGTAGTCCATCTCTCACCGGGTTTGGCCAGATGTGCAGCGCCGCAATGTGTTCCTCTGTCGCCACCTCCTCAACACTCACCGTCGGATCGTCGTTCGGTATCTCCGGACCTCCCGCAATCACCAGCGCAATTCCATGTTCGAACAGATACCAGTCATCGTCACTGACCAGAAGATCGTCCCACCCATCCCCGTTGCAATCCGACAACGGAGCGATGTACTGCATCGCCGGACCTGCCGTCACACCGTCGCGGCTCGGAGCATACTCCGCATCCCATGTCCGGTTCGGTCCCTTCTTTCCCCCTCCAAAAAACAGCAGCATCGGCTCATTCGCGTTGTACTTGCTCGGGCCAATTAATGGAAGCATCGCAAAACGGCCTGTCGTATCATTCAAGTACCCTCCGCTCGGACCCCCTACCGGCACATGATACTCCGTCGTCGCGAAGATGATCTCCGCATCATCAAAGCCGAAGCTCCGCTCCCGCACCGACTTCCCGCTTGAACTCAAGTACATGTAGACTCCCGGCTCCGCGGCACTCCCCACACTCGTGGCGATGTCGATGATATGATCCCCGTCGAGGTGAGCCAAGGCAAGCTGACGGCTGAGGCCGTTGCCGTCGATCATGATGATCCGATCCGGTTCATCGGTCCAGTTCCAGGGAGAGCCGTCGCGACCGAACCAGAGTTTGAGTTTCGATCCGTCGGCGTAGCGGGCCGTCAGCGCAAGATCAAGAAGGGAATCGCCGTCGAAGTCGGCGGTATAGATCTTGTAATCATCTTCTTTGGTGTTAGCCTGTTGATCGACGATAACGTGCGTCGGTTGATCGACCTGAAAGCTCTCTCCTCCTCTGTAGAACCAGACCTCCCCCACCTGACTCCGGACTCGATTCCGAACTGTCACCGCAATCGGAACGATCAATTCATCTCCCGCTTCTCCATCCATGTTCATCGCAAACATGTCATTCGGGTAGATCCTCCACGTCGTATCGACCGTCGCTCCCGGGTCCCACGTATACTCAGGTATCTTACTGATGGTCTCCTCCACAACCGGATACAAGTACAGAATAAAGCAGACATCCGTGCTATTGTTCGGATCGTGGCGGCGATAACTCTGAAAGCCGATGTGGTGGCGACCCGTTCCAAGAAAATCTCCGACGACCGGATGACGCAACTCACCCGAGGAGCGTTCCTCTTCCCAAATCCAGTCCGGTATTGTGTCCGGAACCGGAGAGCCTCCGAAGAAGACATACCAGAATCCGGTGTGTGTGCTGCGGTAGGCAAAATCTTCCAGTGTGTCGCCGTTAATTCGTCCGACACTTCCGATACCGGAACCGACCTGATCACCGGAGTTCACTCCGGTCACCTTCCAGATCGAACGAAGTGTCCAGGCGTTCGGGTTCGCCTCTATCGTCTCAACGACCTGCCCATGCAACGAAGAACTCAACAACGGCAGCCAGACCAACAAGGCTGCAAGGCGAGATAGAAAGGATATGAGAGTCATAGGTCATCTCCAGAATGCGATGAATGCCCGATAATAAACATTGACAGGAGAGCAACCAA
>CBFGQN010000451.1:0-3958 GCA_965650895.1 uncultured Ignavibacteria bacterium
TGGCTGCAAAAAGCGTTGCCCGGTCCGCAGGCCGGAGAGCTTGCCGAGGCACGCGAACTGATCGCCGAGGGAGAATTCGACAAAGCGCTGGAGAAACTGGAAAAGATGATTGAAGCCGAGCCGGGGAACGCCCTGGCCCGACTGACGGCGGCGCAGGTGCTTCTGCTTGAGGATCCGGAACGGGGAGAGGAGCTTGTGAGCGACATCCGGGAAGACTCCGATCTGTTCGACCAGGCCGAGACGATCCGCGTGATCGCCACCCTTTCCCGCTACGTGAAGAGTCCGGAGAGACTTCCGGAAGGTGATGTCAAGGAGGCTTTCCTTGAGGCCGCAACGGCAACGGTGGAAGGAGACTTCGACCGCGGACTGGCAACGTTTATCGACGTGATTCGTGAAGACCGGTACTACGCCGACGACTTTTCACGCAAAGCCTGCATTGCGATCTTCAGGCTGTTGGGCGAGGGACACGAGATCACCCGGAAATACCGGCGAGCGTTTGACGGGGCGTTGTATGTGTGAGTTCGTAGAGTTTTGAGAGTCAGGAGTCGATGGGTGGGGTCCGGTTCAGTAGTTGAATGGTTTGAAAGTCGGGAGAGAGCGGTAGCCGTCGGTCTTTAGTCCGCCGTGGCGGACCGGGATGTCCGGAGGTCGGCGAGTTGCATCGAGCATCGCCGAAGCAACCGGCCGGTTCAATGGTTGAATAGTTGGAAATCAGGAGTTGAGAGTGGGGAGGGAAGGGGCCGGATCGATGTGAATGGAGAGGCTAAATTCAACGACATCGCAGGGGGCAAAACCGTAGGGGGCAAAGATTTTTGCCCCCTGCAATTTTGCCCCCACATTTTGCCTCTGCGCCTTACCCTCAGATATTCCGCTCGTAAACCCCGTAGACCTTGTATGCCTCGGCGTTCATCATCTCGGCTGCGCGGTTCATCATGGTATTGTCTTCCAGCACCCATGACGCCTCTCCGGTCTCCATACCCTTGGCCACGCCCTGTTCCATCAGTTCGCGGTAGAGCATGGCATCCACCCCTTTGGCCTGATACTTCGGAAGGACGCCGAGTGTGATGATCCGCATGGCATCGATTTTCTTCTTGTTGGTCATCAGGTTCATGATCGCCGTCGGCAGGTTCTTTGCTCCGGGGGGAATCGGCTTGCCGTTCTTGAAGGCCTGGTTGATGTTCGGCACCGCGAGGGCAAAACCGATCGGCGCATCTTCCCCTTCCTTTTCGGCAAAGACCACCAGATCGGGATCCATGATCTGCTTCAGTTCATAGGCAAGCGTGTTCATCTCCTCGTCGTTCATCGGCACAAATCCCCAGTTCGGCTGCCAGGCCTCGTTGTAGATCCGCTTGATGTTCTCCACCTCGTCCGGGAACCGCTTCATGTTGAGCGAACGGATCCGGATCTTCCCCCGCTGCTTCAGTGCTGCGGTCACCCGCAGAATCTTGTCGGTCATGCAGTCCGGATAGGTCACGTTCCAGGCCAGGAGTTTCTTCTCCAGCTTGAAACCGGCATTCTCCAGAAGGTCGACATAGTAGGGGGGATTCCAGGGCATCAGTGCCGAGGGAATGTGCTCGAAGCCTTTGATGAGCAGACCGACCTCATCGTTGGTCGAGGGGGAGACCGGACCGCGAACGGTGTCCATGCCCCGCTCGCGCAACCAGTCGGTGGCGGCGTTCAGCAGGGCGTTGGCAACATTCTGATCGTTCACCGATTCGAAGAAACCGAAGAAGCCGAGCCGGTCGTTGTAGGTTTGGTTATGCGTGTGGTTCACGATTGCGGCGATGCGCCCCACCGACTCCCCTTCGCGTTCGGCAAGGAAGAGCTTGATCTCGGCATGTTTGTAGAACGGATTCTTTGCCGTGTCGATCAGCCGCATCCGGTCCATCTCGATCGGCGCAATCCAGTTCTTCTCTCCGTCGTGGAGACGCCAGACCATGCGGACAAATTCCTTGTTCCCTTTGCGTCCGGAGACCTCGCGAATGGCAATGTCTCCCTCCACCGGCAACGGTCCGCTCGGGAAAGCCCCCTCTTCGATCTCCCGCATCTCCTCGGCCGCTGCCGCCCCGGCATCCCTGTCGAGCAGACCCATCTGCGTTCCGATGTCCTCGAACAGGTGAAGGATCTTGTCCAGATGTTCCTTCTCGTGCGTGGCCATCACCGAACAGCGCATCATCTGATAGCCCTGCATCACGCCGGGAGTGATAAAGGCGTTGACGAAGACCCCTGCGTCGAAGAGGCGCCGCCAGAAGATGAAGGCGAGCGTATCGTCGCCGACGATCACCGGGATAACGCCGGTGATCCCGTCGATCACCTTGTATCCCATCTCCTTGAACCCGTTCCGCAGATAGTCGGCGTTCGACTTCAGCCGCTCGAGCCGTTGCGGTTCTTCCCGGATGATCTTCAGCGCTTCAATCGCCGAGGCGACCGAGGCCGGAGTGGGGGAAGCTGAGAAGATGAGGGCCGGAGAAGTATGCTTGATATAGTTGATCACCCGCTCGTCGCCGACGACCCATCCGCCGAGCGAGGCGAGCGACTTGGAGAAGGTTCCCATCGTCAGATCGGTCTCTTCCTCCAGACCGAAGTAGCTGGCGGTCCCCCGTCCCCCCTTGCCGATCACCCCGAGCGCGTGGGCATCGTCGACCATCAGGCGCGCACCGTACTTCTTTGCGATCTCGGTCAGGCGGGGAAGATCGACGATGGTGCCGGTAGTCGAGAAGACGCCGTCGGTGACGATCAACTTTCCGGCATCCTCCGGCAACTTGGAAATGCGCCGCTCCAGATCGTCCATGTCTCCATGTTTGTAGCGGACGACCTCACCGAACGCCCCCTTGGCCATCAGATTGGCCGCAACGATACAGGCATGATTGTCCCGGTCGGAGATAACGTAGTCGCCACGACCGACAAGAGAAGGGATAACGCCCTGGGCGGTCTGATACCCGGTGGAGAAGAGAAGACAGGCCTCCTTCCCCATGTAGTCGGCCAGCTCGCGCTCCAGTTCCTCATGCAGACTGACGGTGCCGGTCAGATAGCGTGACCCCGAGCAACTTGTGCCGTACTGATCGATCGCCCGCTTCGCCGCCTCCATCACGCGGGGATGTCCGGTCAGGCCGAGATAGTTGTTCGATCCGGCCATGATCACTTCCCGCCCTTCAATCCGCACAACCGGCCCTTCGTTCTCTTCGATGGCGCGGAAGTAGGGATAATAGCCGGCCTCCTTGACATCGTCGGCTCGGGTAAAGTCACGACATTTCTGAAAGATGTCCACGTACATGCTCCTTTCTATAACGAGAGATATTGTTTCTTCTGCAAGACCGTAAAGTTAGCACCTTCAGCAAAGTGAGATTCAAAATGGAAAATTCAAAATGAAAATTTCAGCAAGCGTTTCAGCCCTTGTTTTGAATTTTGCATTTTTAATTTTTCATTGTTCCCATGTCTTCCGAATCCACCAGAACGATCTACACGGTCGGTCATTCAACCCGGCAACGGTCCGAACTGGCCGCATTGCTGAGGCATTACGGCATCGACACGCTGGTCGATATCAGGGCGATTCCCTATTCGCGCTTCAATCCCCAGTTCAATCTGGAGACGATGATCGCGGAGTTCCCGAAGACCGGCATCGCCTACGAACATCTGGCTTCTCTTGGCGGAAAGCGTCCCTCGAAGGAGGTGATGGCCCAGGCAAAATCGTGCAGCGACCGGTCACGCGGATTTGCAGGCTATATGGAGACCGAAGAGTTCCGTCAGGGACTTGAACACGTCCTGGATCTGGCACGCCGCGGAAAAAGGGTCGCGTTGATGTGCGGCGAACTCCGTCCGGAACATTGTCATCGCTTCCAGGTAGCCGACGCCATCCAAAGGGAAGGGGGGCAAGTCAGCCATATCGTTTCGGAAGATGATCTGCGGGATCATCCTGCAAACCTCTTCACCTACTGATCTTTTCTCCTCTTCAAACGGA
>CBFGQN010000452.1:0-3945 GCA_965650895.1 uncultured Ignavibacteria bacterium
GATAGCGCTGCAGCAGGCGATGAACCATGTGACCGAGCGATACCACTACGCAATTCTGGGAATGCTGTCACTCACCATCACGGTTCTTGCCTCGGTGGTCTATAGGTCCGTGATTGGCGGGGTGATGCTGATCGTGCCGGTCGTGATGGCCAATATGTTGCTGTTTGCAGCGATGTACCTGGCCGGCGTTGGACTGGATATCAATACCCTCATGGTTGCGGCGGTAGCCGTCGGTGTCGGTATCGACTACGACATCTATCTCCTGTCACGCATCTGCGAGGAGTACGGAGTGCACGACGGGGACTGGGCAAAGGCCATCTCGTCCACGCTGGAAACCACGGGCAAAGCAATTCTGTTCACTGCTGCAGTCGTCTTCTTCGGACTGCTGCCCTGGTATTTCATGAGCGATCTGAAGTTCATGGCCGATATGAGTCTTCTTTTGCTGATTCTGATCACCATCAACATGGTCATGGCGCTCGTCGTTCTTCCATTGGAAGTGTGGTTCATAAAGCCGCACTTCGTCACCCGCGATGATCTCATCGTCAGCGAGGGCTATGACTTGTCGCACTACATCGATCGTGCTCCGGATCCGGAACCGGATTCGGGTCGAAGGGCGGTGGAATGCGTTGCGTAGCTGATCAGCAAGCGACAACTCGACCCTAGACATGCGGACGTCAGGGATAGGATGACCGTTGTACCGACAGGAAGGAGATGAGCGATGTTCAGGATTCGAAAATACGATTTCAATTACACACGCCGTGTTTTCATGGAAAAGCTCGCATACGGGACTGCGGGTGCCGGGGCTCTTGCCTCATCGTGGCCCCTTCTTGCAAAGACCGGCGGCATCTCGAAGGCGTATCCGGATGAAGCCATTTCTATCGAGCTGCAAACGAAGGGAAAAATCAAGACGGGAGACTTCATCACCGCGGATAACGTCGATCACGCGAAGCACATCATGGACCCGTTCCTGTTCAGGCAGGTGAAGGAGCAGGGTCGCAAGATCAAGATCAGAAAGACGAACGTGGATAACGTCGTCGACATGATGTATTCGAAGCCCTTCTGGGACGCGACCATGAGGGGACAGGCAGCGGGGGGCGCGAAGTTCAACGCTGAAGGGAACGTCTCTACCGCGGATGGGAAGCATTGGACGGGAGGCGCACCTTTCCCGGATCCAAAGACCGCTCTCGAAGCGACGATCAATCTGACTCTCGCTTGGGGAAGAGCCGATCTCACCAAGTATCCGGTCAGGGAAACGGAGATCAACGCGGCCGGCGACATCGACTACCAGTACGACTTTTGCTGGATGGAGCTGATGATCCAATCCAGGAGCGACGGTCAGGTCGTTCGAAATCAGACGGATCTTCTACGCCAGCAGGTGGTGTGGTTTCTCTCTACCAGCGATGTCGCGGGCATCAGTTTTCTCAGCACCTGGTACTACGACCAGCGGAAAATGCCTGATCTCTACGGATACCTTCCGCAGTTCCGCCGAGTACGCCAGTTCCCCAGTAACCAACGGTTTGAGCCACTGGTCCCGGGTGCGACCTGGTTCCTTACGGACGCCTGGGCGGCGGGCGACCCGATGCTGACGTGGGGTGACTACAAGGTCGTCGAGATCAAACCGGCACTCACCGCGTCGTACGGAAACTGGAAAGGCGGACTTCCGAACTGGGAAAAGAAGCGACACGGCGGGCCCAAGGGCAACACGTTCTTCGATACGGAGTTCGAGTTGGCACCGGAGGTCATGGTCGTTCGCGCCAAGCCCACGGGATTTCCGCGGGCTCCTGCGGGATTCAAGGATATGTGGATCGATCTTCGCAATAGCATGTACTGCGCAGACATTCGCTACGACCGCAACGGAAAGGAGTGGGTCAATTTCGAAACTGGCTCGGGCCAGCTCAGTGATCCGGATTCAGGAAAGATCCTTAACTACAAGGGGACCAACGACCCGGTCTGGTCCTGGAACTACGTTCTCAGTGCGGATATCCAGACGGGCCGCATGACGCAGATCGAACACGCCGAAAAAGTCACCGGCGGCATTGAGAATGAGTGGAATACCCCTGCAGAAGAGGTGTACGACAAATTCTTCAGCCAAAAAGCTCTTCAGACGTTCGGGAAGATCTGACGGTCATCGTGGCGGTTGCGCGTCGAGACTGCAAACGGCGCGCAACCAGTTAGCCCAAGGAGTGAGAACGTGAAATCTGAACACGAGGGATCGCCCAATCTTGTATGGGTTGTTCTGGCTTGCTTATTCCCATTGTCTGCCGGCGCTGTCGAGGTATCGAAAATACGAGGCGGCACCTCCCACGAAACCCTGTTGTCTGTGGCTCTTGACGGAAACAAGGGGTTGGCGGTCGGGGGAGGCGGAACACTGATGAGTACCGAAGACGGTGGAGCGACGTGGAAAGCCGAAACGGCGCCGACCAAGCTGTTCCTAACCGCCGCGGCCATACGCGGCCAAAGGCGATTGGTGACCGGCCAGATGGGGGAAAAATTCTTCGACTATGGAAGCGGGACGTGGAAGAAGGGAGAGTCCGGCACGACTGAGCGGTTGCTGGGCGCATCGATCAACGCTGATGGAGTGGCGCTCGCCGTAGGGGCGTTTGGCCTATTCATCCGCTCCGAAGATGGCGGGGAGTCGTGGCAGCAGCTTCCGGCGAACTGGGATCCATTGTTCGCGGAGGCGGCGGACCTGGGTCCTGGATTTCAGCCCCAGCTTTACGGGGTGCAAATCGAGGACGACGGTACGGCCCTCGTCGTGGGTGAGTTCGAGACGATTGTCCGGTCCGAAGACGCGGGACGAACCTGGAAAGCGGCGTCGGTTGGAAATGTGATGAGTGGCGATCGGCCGCCGACCCTGTTCGCAGTCAAGCTATCCAAGGATCACCGTGCATATGCCGTGGGTCAGAGCGGCGTAATCATGAGTAGTGAGGATTCCGGAAAGACATGGTGTCGACTCAACTCCGGAACCGACACGAACCTGTTCGATGTTGCTTCTTTTGAAAATGGAGACGTCATTGTCAGCGGAATGCGCAGGATGCTTTACGCCAGGGCGGGCGACGGAAACTGGAATATGGTCGATGGTGAGGATTTGAGCACCTCCTGGTATAGCGGCGTCTCTGTCAACGGGCAGGGGGATGCGATCGCTGTCGGACAGCAAGGGAACATCCTTAAGATCTCTCACTGACCCTGTCGGTGCGAGCTGACCAGAAAACATAAAAATCATACTTATGAGGACATGGAAGATGGCCATGAGGGGCGTAGCGTCAAACAGCTGTGGACGGCTGAGTGAGGTTATCGGGGCGCTTGCTGGCTCGCTGGTGTTGATCGCAGTCGCTGTTCCTGACGCACAAGCCAAGGTGACGATTGCGGGAATCGAGATTCAGGGATTTATCCGTACGGAAAGCGCTTTCGATATCGGTGGAAAGAATAATCCTAACAATCAGAACGGAAACGTCTTCAACAACAGGACGGTTGATCGCAAGGCCTATGTTCCGCCAGCTCTTTTCAATCTCGTGCTGCCAGGTCAGCAGACCCCGCCCTTGTTCGAGTGGGGCGACATGGTGCTGGCCGACAGTCCCATCCGCCGAGGTGATGAGGTCAAGTCGGATAACGAGTGGATCAATTACCAGGTTATCCGGGTAGAGGCCGAGACGAACTATGCGTTCACCGATACGGTGACCGGAACGTTTCGCGTCCGCGGGCTATACGATCCGGATCTCTACGATGGGTTCAACCCTGACTCCCTCGACGATATCAATGGCGGCATCGTGAGCGGTGAGAGGGACTTCTACCGCAGAAAGCCAAATCTTCTGGGGAATGTCATCGACGGAAAGACGCCGAATCCGATGGAATGGAGCGGCCGTGGATATTCGGTCGACCTGCCGACGTTCGTTGTCACGTACTCATCGGGGCCGGTCAACGTTAGGCTGGGAAATCAGGCTATTG
>CBFGQN010000453.1:0-3939 GCA_965650895.1 uncultured Ignavibacteria bacterium
ACATCGGCACCGGCTTCGATGTATTCCAGATGGATCCGTTCGACAAGTTCCGGCGATTCGATCAGGGCACGGGCCGACCAGAGAGGGAGACGCGTATCGAAACCGCGACGCTGGAGTTCGGTGCCGGTGGGGCCGTCGAGGAGAAGGGGGCGTTCGGGAAAAAGATTTTCCATGAAACAAGCTTGAGTTTCTGTGGTTGTTGAAAGTAATAACGCAATAAACTCATTAACTTTTCACTACCGGACAATGAACATCCGAAACCTCACATTCACGCTTCGCCTGTTGCTTTCCCTTTGTCTGCTTCTCGGCACGGAATCCTGCGACAGGAATCCTCTTGATCCCGGCTGCGACGATCGATCGAAGGAACAAACGCCCTCTCGTCCGATTCTTGTAGGGCCGGACGGCACATCCCACACCGACCCTCCCTCTTTTACCCTTGACCTGGATCAGGACGGCCTGCAGGATGTGGAATTCCGGTTCAATGCCATAGCCACCACCGACATTCCTTCCTCGGCAGGAAGTGACTTTTACGAAATTATTCCGCTCGGTTCCCATCAACTTCCGTCACCCACAAACGAGGGAATCTGTTTCGCGGTCGACCATGGAACACTGATTGATGAGTCGACCGATCCGGATCGAACCTGGGCCCCCTATCCGCTGACGATCTGTTCCAGCAGTTGGACACGCTCCGAGGGGCGGAAACCCTGGGCAAGCTGCATGAAGAACAACGAGAGTCGTTATGTCGGAATTCGGATGGAGACCGACAGCGGTGTTCGTTTCGGGTGGATCGAATTGAGAATTGATTGTGCAGACACACCAGCTATCCTTCGGGTGGTCGATTACCGGGTAGCGGCTGCAGTGGGCACCGGAATACATGCCGGACAGTAACAAGTTCTGAGATGCCGGCAAACGGAGAAGAGCCTTCCGGTTTCAGAATCGGAAGGCTCTTCTCTTAGCACGCCGATTCACGACTATCGAAGAGGGAAAGACCGACGAAACAAAAGTCTCCTTTGAGGTTATTTCCTTCATGATTAAAAACAGGGAAGGATATCTCTTGCACAAATCCGGAATCGACGATGAGCCTCCGAAACATACCCTACAGAGAGTGGCTGATGCTTCCGCTGCTCACGATTCTCTTCACGGAAGGATGCGGCGATAACATGCCGTCAAATTCCGAAATGCTATACGAGGGAGTCGTCATCCGTCCTACCCTGAAGGGACCGGATGGTACGATTTACGAAGGGCGTGCATTGATGCTTGACCTGGACGAGGATGGCCGGCAGGACGTACATTTCCGTCCCGACGGCATGACCTCTGATGATGAACCCCCTTCAGCCGGGTATGAATTCTTCGAGATCATGCCGCTTGGTCTGCATCAGCTTCTTTCGCCCCGATCGGAGTCCCTATGTTTTGCGCTTGATCGGGGAACGGCAATCAACGACGTTACCGATTCCTCCCGAGTCTGGAGCTCCCACCCGCTCACCCTCTGTTCAAGCAGCTGGACCCTGACAGGAGGCTGGAAGCCCTGGACAAGTTGTATGAAGAATGGAGAGAGTCAATATGCAGGTATCCGGATGGAGACGGAAAGCGGGGTCCGGTTCGGATGGATTGAGCTACGCATTGACCTTCTCAGCTATTCCCCGATGCTTCAGGTTGTTGATTACGGAGTAGCGGCGGAAGGGGAAACGGGAGGATACGCAGGGGAGTAAGAGGCCGTGGGATCAGAACATAGGAAAGGGCTTTCCAGACACCATCAGTAATCTGACAGAAGGAAGCCGATGACAGAATACTGTAATCCCCACTTTTTGTATGTTCAAAAATCAAATCCTGCACTCATTCATTCTCTAACTATGAATACCCGTTCTCGTCGCAATGTCAGATTTCTCCTCGTGCTCGGTATCGGCTGGTTTTTATCCGGCTGTTCTTCAGATGACCGTTCTGTTGACCCGATAGAACATCTGTTGAATTCACGTGATTCCCTCTCCCGATTCCCACCTCCGGACACCCTGATTCCCAGTCTGCAAATTGACGACATCGGAGATGCCGCACTTACTCCTGACGGTCAGCATGTGCTAGTTGCTCACAAGAGCAGTTTGATCAGTCGTGAAGCAGCAACATTGTATCACCTCACCACAGGTGAGAAAATCAGAACGTTCAGACCTTATCAGTTTCTTATCCAACGCTTTGCCTCTATGGCCATCAGCAGCGACGGCACACAACTGGCTATTGCAGGTATGTACGGAACCTCCGGTCTGGCTTATCCGGGATTTATGATATGGGATATCGAATCGGGAAATATCCGGCAACGCTCACTGGATTTACCTCTGAGCAAGTTGCCGACGGTTCTGGCCTTTGCCCCGGGCGATTCGGTTTTGATAGGAGGATACACCGACGGCCGGCTGATTGCATTCAAGACCTCACCCAAACGTATTCCTCCTCACTTCATACCGGAAATTGATTCCGCCCACTTTTCCGGCACCATTTATGAAGCGATAACAAGCCTCCGATTCAGTCCTTCGGGTCATTATATTCTGTCCACTCCTCCCGTTGTTTGGAGCTATCCTTCCCGATCATTAGCTGAAGACTTTGATAAGATCAAGAAGTGGAATGGAGATGCGATCTCATACCGGAGAGACGATCTGCACTTTGTGATGGGAGCGGGAAATAATATTTATTTCTACTCAACAGCCCGGACCGAACCGGAGCATCACATCCGGACAGATACGGACGACAATATGATTATTCGGGCTATTACGATAAGCGAAGATGATAGCCTGATCGTAACCGGAGATAATCTGGGGAACGTAAGGGTGTGGAAGAATCCGTCGGGAAAACCATTGTACGTCGGATTCACAAATCTGAGTATCCGTACCATTCAATATGCACCCGATTTCCGGTCTTTCATTTCTGTGGCCAGGGAGAACGAGTACCGAGCAGGGGCAGTCTGTTACTGGAAGTTGCCGGAATAACACATGACCTCCTCTCCCCGATTATTTTCCCTGGTCCTTCACTCCGTCAAGTTGAGGCCATGAGGCAAGAACAAAAAAAGCCTTCCGATCTAAGATCGGAAGGCTTTACTAAAATCTTGGCGGCGACCTACTCTCCCGTCCGCCGCGGCGGATTACCACCGTGGCACCATCGGCGCAGTAGGGCTTAGCTACTCTGTTCGGAATGGGAAAAGGTATTTCGCTGCATAGCGGAATCAGGAACTCTGCCTACACAATAACCACCAAAAACTTTCAAATGAGAGCTGTGCCCTTCCCCCCCATCTCTTCAAAAGAGTACCTACAACAAAAAAGCCTTCCAATCTAAGATCGGAAGGCTTTACTAAAAATCTTGGCGGCGACCTACTCTCCCGCGGCGTTACCACCGTAGTACCATCGGCGCAGTAGGGCTTAACTACTCTGTTCGGAATGGGAAGAGGTGTTTCCCCTACGCAATCACCACCAAAAACTTTCAAAGTGCCGTCTTGCGACGGCTCACATTTCAATTGAAGGATTCCCGCAGGGACATGGCGGTTGCCATATCCCTGCGGATGAGATCAAACGTCTCCGTGATACATATCTTCAAGCGTATCACCCAGTTATGTTGATGCAGAGGAATCGACATATCGATCCATCGTCAATAAAAATAACGGCAAGTCTCACGGCTTATTAGTACTCCTCGGCTCAACGTGTCGCCACGCTTCCACCTGGAGCCTATCAACCTGGTCATCTCCCAGGAGCCTTCAGATCTGCTTGCGCAGATAGGGAAACCTTATCTTGGAGCAGGCTTCGTGCTTAGATGCGTTCAGCGCTTATCCTTTCGGTGCATAGCTACCCAGCCGTGCCGCTTGGCGCGACAACTGGTACACCATAGGCACCGTCACTCCGGTCCTCTCGTACTAAGAGCGACTCTCCTCAAGTTTCCTCCGCCCGCATCGGATAGGGACCGAACTGT
>CBFGQN010000454.1:0-3932 GCA_965650895.1 uncultured Ignavibacteria bacterium
CTACTACAATCTCGGCCTGAACGTCGTCCGTTCCGACATGTCTTACGGAACGGACGGTAGTGGTACCACCATCCCCACCTTCAGGGACTACACGCACAGCTTCTACGGCGAACACGGATTGACCAACGGCATCACCGGAATTCTCTATCTCCCGTTTGTCAAGCGTCTGATGTTGAGTCGTCAGGTGGTTCGGCAGAGCGGGTTTGCCTATACTGAGGAAGATGGCCTGACCGGCATTGCCGATGCGGAGGTTGGAGTGCGGATCGGGCTGTTCAGAAGCGGTCCGGCAGTCGTCACAGCCGGATTGAAACTGGGTGTTCCCCTGGGAGAAAGTGAACAGCCGAACGGACTGCTGACAGGGGACGGGGAGTTCAACCAGGCGTTGACGGCCGGTCTGGGATACTCCTTCTATCCGGTTCCGGCCTACGCTTCGCTGCATGGAGGATGGAACAATCGAACGGCCGGTTATTCCGATGAGGTCCTCTACGGTGCCGAGTTCGGTTATACCTTTGCCGAAAAGTGGACGGCGATCGGACGACTGAGCGGCGTCGGCTCGTTGAGGAACGGTGATGCGGATGTGGTCGGTGGAGTGAGCGGGGGATCGGCAAACGATCAGAGCTATCTTTCCCTCGGCTTTGAGGCTGCCTGGCAGTTCACCCCTCATGCAGGATTTGCTCTCGGGATCACTTCTCCGATCTTCGGCGAGAATACGCTTGCCGCCCCTTCGTTCTCCGGGGGGATGTATCTGAAACATTAGAGAGGTGGCCGAGCTTCTCTGCTGATAGGGTTGAAAGTGAAAACGGGAACGCACGTGTGCATTCCCGTTTTCCTTTCTGAAGCAGAAGGAGGATCGCCTTCTCTACTGGCCATCAACCATGTCGTTTATTCGTTCCAGTCGCTCGATCCGTTTCCGCAATTCCCGATTCTCCTCGATCAGCTCCTGTACTGCCTTCATCGTTACCACCTGAGCGTCGTAGGTGTCTACTTGCAGGACTTCTTCGCCATCTCCTTCCAGATATTCTCCGCTCCCCTTCACTGCGTGGGGGAAGACTTCGCGGTATTCCTGGGCGATCACGTTGTAGTATGTCCGGTCTTCAATCTCCGGGTGCCTTTCCATCCACTCGTCGGTGTAGCGGAAGGTGACCGGGCGGATTTTCATCAGCGTCTCCCGTCCGTTTTCCACCGTTCTGATCTCCGTCTTGATCCGACGGTCACTGTTTGCCAGCCAGTCGCCGGCCGTCGATTTCGAAGCGCTGCCGTTTACTTCCAGCTTGTTTGCTTCCGGGTAGCGACCGATGCCGAGGCGTCCTCCGGCGTTGTCGAAATAGAAGCGGTAGGACTGGCTGGTGCCGTTGATTGCAGTAAACCTGTGCTTGCCGATCACCACGAGCGTGCTGTCGTTCTGGATAAATGCCCCTTCCTGACCGACCGGACGCTCGAAGTAGATCCGTGCCCGACGTCCGGAATCGGTGCGCATCGACAGACTCACTTCCCCTTTGTTTTCGATAATTGCGGTGCGCGTGGCAACCGGGTTGAAACCGGAGTAGGATGACATCACGTGCAGGGGGCCATCCGGCGAAAGCGTGTCGGGAAGCCCGACTCCCAGTTCGTTCGTCACCATCACATCACTCCCTTTCGTCCGGATGCGCGAGGTCCAGCCGGCTCTGCCGAGATCATCGGAAACCAGCAGCCGTCCGCTTTCGGCTCCCGATGTCATCTGCAATTGCGTTGCCTTGATTCGCCCCTGCACCTCCAGCGGCTCCGACGGTGAGCTTGTTCCGATGCCGACATTCCGCCCGGTGAGAAAGACGTTGTCCCCGATTCCGTTCCAGAGGCTTCCCTCGTCCTCTGCAGGAGCCCAGGTGGTGCCGTTGTACTTCAGGACCTGTCCTGTTGAGGGGGAAGCTGCCGAAACCGATCGTCCCTGCAACTTCACCACCTGCGGATTCGGAAGCGTTCCGGCCAGATCGCCGCCAAGCGACACTCCGGTCCCGTTCTCATCCGAGCGGATCGTGATCGTGGAACCGCTGGTCGTGACGGTGGTTCCCCCTTCGCCGACGATGGTGATCGTCTCGTCCCGACCGTTGATCGATCTGACGCTTCCCCCCTCAAGCCCGGCCGCTGTCTCCGCCCTTGTCGCCTCCTGCGCACGTACCGAATTCATGGCGTAGGGGACAGTGGTCAGGGGAGTGCGGGGTTGCAGTTCCGGGCCGTTCTCTACCGAAAGTCCGATGAAATACTGCCCGTCGAACCGGAGCGATGCAGGTATCGGTTCCTGTCCGCCGATGATTGTACTGAACAGACCGCCGTTGATCGATACCGTCTGGCTTTCCGTATAGAGGGGGGCTCCGCCGAACGCTTCGCTGTAGAGCGAGACGGTGATCCGATAGTTCCCGTCCGGCATGGGGTTTCCGTTGTTGCCGGCAAGAACTCCCTGCCAGGTGAAGATCCGGGGAACCTGTCCGGTTGCCGTCATTCCTCCGAAAAGTGTGAAAGCCGTCAGCAGCGCAAGTGCAAAAAAACGAGTACGCATTGTTCCGTCTCCTGATGTTGTGTGGTTGATTACCGTTGCATCAAAACTCTGCGTACAAGGTACAGGCGGGCGGTTAAGAGATCGGGGAGGAGCGGTTAAAGAGGAAAAAGGAAGAAAAATTTTTCGTGCGGGTAGTCGAACCGGCTTTTGGGGTATTGCAGCAAAAACTATAAAACCGGGCTCGCATCAGCGCGAACCCGGTTTCCGTCCGTTCCTTATCCGGAAGAAAGCGGTCTCTTCCGGCAGGATCTCTCCTCCTCACGTCATTATCCGGTCTACCGGCAAATAAGCGGATATCGTTCCACCCGATCCTTGCCGATAATCTCGCAGATATAGAAGCCGGGATGAGGGAGTTCCAGTGCAAGAGGAAACATCAACCCCGATACTTCCCGTCTGCTGATTGTGCGCCCGGTGATGTCGGTGACGCGAACCACCAGTCTCTCTCCGGTTATCTTCGTCGAAGAATTCAATGTGATGACCTCACCGGACGGATTCGGATAGAGGTAGTAGTCCCCGGTCGGCTCTTCTTCCTCAACGCCCGATGCGTTGTTCGGAGTAAAACGGTAGATGGTCCCGTTTGCAGGACATCCCTGCGCCGGTTCAAAACCCTGCTTCGTCAGATCGTAGCGGGGTTCGGCGACGTCGCCGACGATCCAGTTCTTCTCCAGAATCCGGAAGACCGGAAGCTGGACAAACTGGAAGATGCCGATATACGGTCCCCCGCCGATCAATTGTCCGGGGACGTAGGTCACCCTGTTCTCGCCGTAGCGCAATTCCACAACCCGCGACTGCTGATACATCCATATCTGGAAATTGACGTAGTCGCCGGCGACTTCCGGGCTGTCGATCACTGCCAGGCGTTTCCACTCGATCTTCAGAACGGTCTCTTCTCCGGATCGATCGATCAGATAGGAGATGCGGGATCCTTCGTCATGGATGTCCAGCACGGAAAGGAATCCGTCAATCACTACGGAATTGCGTGCATTATCAAAGGAGAGGAAGCCCCGTCCGGAGACGCCGAGCGGTGTCCGGCTATCGAAACGGTACTCTTCGTCGTAGAACGTGAAGGTCTCTCCTCCCAGGTCGAGTTCGAAGACGGTATCGGCCAGCGGCGTTCCCGGGCTGTGGCGGAGTTCCGTTCCCCCGGCCAGATCGGCATAGGCCCCCTGGTCCATCGAGAATGTATAGGAAGGCTGTGCTTTCCCTTCTCCGGCACCTCCAAGAAAAAGGCAAAGCAGAAATGTCGGCAGGAAGAAGTGCCGGGCAATCGTTTCCTTATCGTTCATAGTAAGTCTGTTGAAGTTGCGATGGACGATGTTCTGTCTGTCCCGTCAAGGTAGATCGCTTTATCTTCAACGACTTATCGGATCTTGCAGATTTTCTCCCTGTCAGCCTTTCC
>CBFGQN010000455.1:0-3922 GCA_965650895.1 uncultured Ignavibacteria bacterium
ACATCTCCAGCTCGCTCTCTTCCTTGAATATCCTGATGAAAACCGGTTCGCCCGAAGTTGCCGATGCCGAGGATGGTATGTCGGAGGAGAGAGACTTCTGTCGGAGGTTCCCCTCTTCTGTGTCCACATTCGCGCAGTGGAACAATACCGGTGTCAGCAGGAGCAACGGAACAATCGTAAGGTGTCTTCTGTTCATTCGAGCGTACACGTTCGGGAAAGGGATGCGTTCCCTGAACGTCCCTTGCCCTTTGTTGCCGCATCCGGGGGAGTGTGTGAACTCTCTTGTTCGGTTGCGGGATGATGTTTCCGGGAGGTCGGGTATACCGGTCCTGCCGGGCAAGCCCCGTTCCCGTCGTATCTTGTGCGAAGCAAAAGACCAGGAGAGGATCGGAGTAGTATATGACGACACGTGCCCGCAAACGTCTGCGAAAAGTCAGTGCGGACTTCATAGCCGATATTCGTGCCCGGCTTGCCGAGGGGAAGGCGGTTCGCCGGACGCTCCCGGGCGGGCGTCTCCGGATCGATCGCCCGCTCCCCTTTCTGGTTGTCTATCGCCGTCCGACGCAGGGTGAAGCTCCGGGTCTGGACAAGATCGCCACCAGCGAAGGATCCTGGCTCGTCATCTCGGGTGATGCCGAGCTGCGCGAGGAGACCCGCAATCTTGTCGAGGGGATTGCCTCGCTGCTGAGCGAGGAGTTCGGGGCCTTTCTGATTCTGGAGGTCTGGGGAAAGGTGAGGAGGGAGAAACAGAACGGGAAGGTCGATGCCGAAGCCGAGGAACGCCCCCCGAGTCCGGAGTTCCACATCGTCACATCGAAGAAGGGGTATCCGGGAAAGACCACGGAGAAGCTGCGTCACGCTCTGGGACGGATCCGGATAAGTGCGCAGCAGGCCCGGGTGGAGGTGGAGCGGAAGGGGACGATTGCTCCCCCCGGCATGAAACCCCTGATCACAGCCGCAAAGGGGCGGGAACTGAATTGTTCGGTGATCGGTCTGGAGATCGACCCGATCTGGCTGGATCAGGAAGGGGATGGATTCTATCCGTTGCTTCTGAACCGGCTTCGCCGCTCGACGGCCCGGGCGCTGAAACAGGCCTGGTATACGTTTACCGTTTCCAGAACCACGAGACAGCCTTCGCACTATCTGGCTCTCGGACCGAACGCCGTGACCCGGGCGGTCTGGGAGGCCGACAGGACGCTGGCCGAGATCGACAACTCGTTCGACCTGCTTCTGGCCGTCACACCGGTCAATTCCGAATCGGCCTGGAGAGCATTCTCCCGGAAGAGGGGGGAGATGACCCCGGAGTTCTTCTACCGGCCGATCGATGTCGATCCCGATCTGATGAAGCGGAAGCTCTACGCGATTCCGATCGAGCGGATCGAGGACCCGACGCTGGCTCATCTGTTTGCCGAGAAGCGGGAGGAGCTGGACCGGAAGCTGACGATGTTGCGGGATCGGGGGACGCCGAAGCTCTGCTATGAAAGCATGCAACTCTTCGGGATGCCGGCTCCGGAGTTCGTGAAGACCGCGCTGGAGATTCTGGAGAACCTGCCGCGGAACGACCGGAACGAGTCGGCAACCAAACAGGTAAAGGCCGAGGAGTTTGCCCGGCTGGCCCGCGAGGAGTTCTCCTGGTACCGGAAGCTGATGCCGGAGTTTGTGGGGAAGGTGGAGGTGCGGGACGATGTGACCCAGGGATTGATCGTCTCGAACGGTACGCTCCTGATCGGGACCGGGTCGACCTTCCCGGCAAGCCGGGTCCGCGCCCTTTTGCAGCATGAAGTCGGCACCCATGTCCTCACCTGGGCCAATGGTCACGCGCAGCCGCTGCGGCAGCTCTATGGCGGACTGGCCGACTACGACGAGTTCCAGGAGGGGATTGCGGTTCTGGCCGAATATCTGGTGGGGGGGCTGAGCGCCTCCCGTCTCCGGACCCTTGCCGCCCGCGTGGTGGCGGTCGATGCGATGCTGGACAAGGCAACCTTTGTCGACACGTTCCGGTTGCTGACCCGGGAGTACGGCTTCACCAAGCGCTACGCCTTCACCATTACGATGCGAATCTATCGCGGCGGGGGGTTGACAAAAGATGCCGTCTACCTGTATGGACTTATCCACGTTCTGAAGTATCTTCGCGGCAGCGGAGAACTGCGTCCTCTCTTTGTGGGAAAGATTGCGGCACGGCACCTGCCGGTGATTCGGGAATTGCAACTGCGCGAGGTGCTCAAACCTACTCCCCTCCTTCCACGCTACCTTGACGAACCGGACGTGCAACCCCGACTTGATCGGGTGCGCAAAGGCCTGACGGTGCTCGATATCGCAAAGGAGACGAAGCGACGGGGGGGGGCTTCGCGATGAGCCGACGGAGGGGGGCGGACCGAATCGATACGGAACGGGAGGAAGACGGCCGGTGTTCTCTACCGCAGGAACTTCATTACCAGAACAGATAACATCATCTATGAGACTTGGACTCTTTGTCAACGATGTCACGACCGAACAGGCCGGATATACCACCGTTCGCATTGCCATGGCGGCGACGAACGCCGGACATGAGGTCTGGTTTATGGGAGCCGGAGATCTGGCCTACGATCCCGACGACACGGTCTGCGCACGTGCGCGCAGGGTTCCCCGCAAGGGATATAAAACAACCGATGCTTACCTGAAAGACCTGAAGGGGAACAAGAGCATCAGCAGCCGGATCACGGTCGATGATCTGGATGTGTTGTTGCTGCGGAACGACCCTTCGGACGACGCAATCAAGCGTCCCTGGGCCACCAACGTCGGCGTCATCTTCGGTCGCGTGGCCATGCGCCACGGCGTGATCGTGCTGAACGATCCGGACGGTCTGGCCAAGGCGATGACGAAGATGTATTTCCAGCTTTTCCCGGAAGAAGTGCGTCCCCGCACGCTGATCACGCGCGACCGGAACGAGATCAAGGCCTTTGCAAAAGAGGAGAGGACGATTGTCCTGAAGCCGCTGCAGGGTTCCGGAGGACAGAGCGTCTTCATGGTTCGTCCGGAGGATATTCCGAATCTGAATCAGATGATCGACGCGGTCAGTCGCGACGGCTACGTGATCGCGCAGGAATACCTGCCGGAGGCCGAAAAGGGAGATATGCGGTTCTTCCTGATGAACGGTAAACCGCTGAGATGGCGGGGAAAGTATGCCGCCTTCCGCCGGATTCGTTCCGGAGGAGACCTGCGGAGCAACGTTCATGCCGGAGGGACGCTGGCCCAGGCCGACGTCAATGAGACCGTCCTGAAAGTCGCCGAGATCGTCCGTCCGAAACTTGTGCAGGACGGGATGTTTCTGGTCGGACTTGACATCGTCGGCGACAAGTTGATGGAGATCAACGTGTTCAGTCCGGGGGGCCTGGGAAGTGCGCAGAAATTCGAGGGGGTGAACTTCGCCAACGCAGTCCTGCAGGCGCTGGAACGAAAGGTGGAATACATGCGTTATTATCGACGCAAATTCGATAACGTGGAGATGTCCACCCTGTAAATTCCGGGGAGGCTCTCTACCCACCTGACGGCATGACGGCTCATCAATGAACATTGGATTTTTCGTTAACGATAAAGCCACCGAACAGCCCAACTACACCACCACGTGTCTGGCGATGGAGGCTCACAATCGCGGACACCACGTCTTCTATATCGACGTGAACGACTTCGCCTTTTCTCCCGACAACACGGTCTATGTGTGGGGGTGCAAGGCCAAGGGGAAGAAGTACCGTTCGACCAACACCTTTCTGGAAGATATTCGCGACGCGAGCAGTGCGGCCGAGCACATTGCGATCCGCGAACTCGATGTTCTGCTGTTGCGGAACGATCCTTCGGACGACGTGGAACGGGCCTGGGCGCAGAACATCGGCACGGCGTTCGGCCAGTTGGCGACGCGGCAGGGGGTGATTGTTCTGAACGATCC
>CBFGQN010000456.1:0-3922 GCA_965650895.1 uncultured Ignavibacteria bacterium
GGGCACCCCGGAATCCGCAACCCAGACGAGGATTTACGCCCCCTTCCCCCGCGTGGAGATTCTGAACGGAGCGTAGAGGGGGCAGAAGCTGACGAAGCTTGTCAGGAGGAAGATGATCGCCAGGATACCGAGGATGATTGCGGCGGTCCCCGTAATCTGGTCGGTGAAGTAGAGGACGGCGATCACCGCCGCGATCAGGATGCGGATAACGCGGTCGGCTGTTCCCATATTCTTTTTCATGATGTCCCTCCGGTCGGTCTGTATGTTGATGTTGATTCCCGGACTCCTCCGGCAATCCGGTTTTCTCGTTGCAACAAACATAAGGGGAGACATTCCCGGCAAACACTGACGGATGTCACGGTTTCGGCAGCATTTTTGTGTCCTGTCGAAAAGGTGTGGAAAACCGGGGAAAGAGAACCCGGCTTCGCGACAGGGAATGGGTCAGTTGCGAGACGACGGTTCCGGGGTTCAAAATCGGCGTGAGGCAGATTCCGGATTACTATGCGTTCGGACAGATCATGTTCTTCCAGCGTCCGAGCGATACGCGGGGAGTCTATCATCCACGCTCCGGCGACCTGATCTCCTTCCGGTAGAAGGACTTCAGCACCTATCCTCCCGACCTGAAGATGTTCGACATCAACCGGAAGGTCACGCCGACAAACGGGTTGATCCGGTAATACTCCGTATGAAGTTGTGCGGCATCAAGTTCGATGGGAAGAATCTGTCCCGCCTCGTACTTCGGATTCAGACGCCGGACCTGATGGGCGACGCCGCCGACCGAAAGGGTGATGTTCTGATTGAACGTTACCGCTCCGCCGACAAAGATCACCGCCTCATCGAAGTCAAGCCCGAGGCCGCCGGTCATGCTCCACGACCAGTCCGAGAGTCTGCTGCCGGTCGGCGTCCAGTGGAAGAAGACGGCCGGGATCAATTCGAAGAGTTCCTCGCTTCTCCGCTCGGCAATCCTGTAGCCTCCCCTCCCGCTGTCCCGCTCGGTAAGGTATTGCCGATGTCCGTCGAGAAGGATCGGGCTGCCGAAGCCGAGACTGATCTGCCAGCTCCCCCGCGATCCTCCGTCGAATGTCGTCGTCCAGGTTCCGATCCCCTCCCCCTCCCCCTTCCCCACCGCCGGACCGACGACCCGGACGGTCAGTCGCTGTCCGGGACTCATTTCCAGGAGGTCGGGGATCCGGTATTGTCGTTCCTCCGGAATCGTGTCGGGGAAGGGAGAGAACATCGATCCTGAGGCCCTCCCCTCTCTCCTTTCCTCGGTCGACGCGCTCATCGCGCCGAGAGTCGAGAACCCTTTTTCTCCACCGACCGTTTTCTGCCCGCCGATCAGTTCGTCAACCCCCTGATCCGGCCGAAGCGTGATTGCGGGGAGTTCGGCATTATCGAGTGTTACGGAGATCTGATAGCTCCCGCCGGGATTGACGTTCAGAAGCAGAAGGGATACGGATGTTTTCCCCGACAGCCGGACCGGGCGTTCAAGCGTTGTCCCGGCAGGCTGAGACAGAAGATCGATTACCAGATCGGTTCGCTTCCCCCCGGCAAGAAGCGTGACCGAGCAGAAACAGAGAAGGAACGGCGATAACCACTGCGAGACTGCAAAACGTGACATGGTGACCTCCCGGTAGATGATGCGCACATGTGAAGGGATCGACGCTCCCCGGCTGAAACATACAATGCACCAGATTCAATGTTACCGCAAGGGAAAAATCGGCGACTCTGCACATTCGCCGGGGTATGACAGCCTGCATCCTCCGTTGTCCACCTCTCCCCCCTTCCGTACTTTTGCGCTCCGACACTTCGACAATCGAACATCGACATTCGACATTACCAATTATGCCTTCGTACAATCGACGCACGCATTATGCCGGAACGCTCCGGGAAGAACAGATCGGCCAGACGGTCACGCTGAACGGATGGGTCAACGGTCGCCGCGATCTCGGCGGCCTGATCTTCATCGACGTGCGGGATTACACGGGCATCGCCCAGGTCGTCTTCTCCCCCCAGATGGCCCCCGAACTGATGGAATCGGCCTCGGAGCTTCGCGACGAGTTTGTGGTCTCGGTGACAGGAGAAGTTCGCCGTCGGGAACGACCGAACGACGAACTGCCGACCGGACAGATCGAGATCTATGCGACGGACCTCGCCATCCTCAACCGCTCCGAAGTCCCGCCGTTCGAGATCGGCGACCGGACACGCGCAAGCGAGGAGCTGCGATTGAAGTATCGCTATCTGGAACTCCGCAACCCGGAACTTCAGCACATCCTCCGCCTGCGCAACCTCGTCTATCAGGTCGTCCACAACTACTATCACGAGAACGGGTTCATCGAGGTGGAGACGCCGTTGCTGATCCGTTCGACGCCGGAAGGGGCGCGAGACTACATTGTGCCGAGCCGGGTCCATCCCGGACAGTTCTATGCCCTGCCGCAGTCACCCCAGATCTACAAGCAGATTCTGATGATCGCCGGATACGACCGCTACGTCCAGATCGCCAAGTGTCTGCGTGACGAGGACCTTCGGGCCGACCGGCAGCCGGAGTTCACGCAGATCGACCTTGAGATGTCGTTCGTCGATCAGGAAGATGTGCTGCAGATGACCGAAGGGCTGATCGCAAGCCTCTGGAAGGAGGTCAAGGGGATCGATATCGAACTCCCCCTGCGGCGCATGACCTATCAGGAGGCGATGAGTCGATTCGGAGCCGACAAGCCGGACACGCGCTTCGGTCTGGAACTTCAGGATGTCGGCGATCTTTTCGGGGAGACGGAGTTCGGCGTCCTCAGCGGAGCGCTGGCCTCGGGGGGATCGGTCTGCGGACTGAACTTCAGAGAGGGCGCATCTTATTCCCGGAAGCAGATCGACGAACTGACCGACCACGTCAAGCGCTACGGGGCGAAGGGATTGGTCTGGCTGAAAGTGACGCCGGAGGGAATGGAAGGGGGGAGCGCAAAGTTCCTGAAGGATGACGAGGTCAACGGACTGCTGGAACGGTTCAGCGCGGCGGAAGGTGATATGATCCTGATCGTGGCCGACGAGTGGTACACCTGCCGGAAGTCGCTCGGCGCTCTGCGACTGGAGATCGCCCGGCGCGAGAAGATGATCCCGGATGATGTGGACGACATGCTCTTCGTCGTCGATTTCCCGATGTTCGAGGAGATCGATCCGGAGACCGGAAAGCCGGTGCCGGCACACCATCCCTTCACGTCGTATCGTGCCGAGGACGAAGCCCTGCTCGACTCCGAGCCGATGAACGTCCGGGCGAACGCCTACGATCTGGTCATCAACGGCTACGAGTGTGCCGGGGGGAGCATCCGTATTCACGATCAGGATATTCAGGGAAAGATTTTCGATCTGATCGGTCTGACCAAAGAAGAGGCCCGCGAGAAATTCGGATTCCTACTCGACGCGCTTCAATACGGTGCGCCTCCCCACGGCGGCATCGCCTTCGGTCTGGACCGTATCGTGATGATTCTTGCCGGCACCGACAACATCCGGGACGTGATCGCCTTCCCGAAGACGACGCGGGCGGCTTCGCTGATGGATAACTCGCCGTCCGAAGTCGACTCACGACAGTTGGCGGAGCTGGGGATCGGGTTGCTGGAAAAGGCAGCGGGAGAAAAGATCTAAGCGGTGTGGTGTTTTGCCGCGATGACGCGATTTACTGCGGCGATAGTGATTCACCACAAAGACACGGTCCGCTGACGCGGGCACAAAGAAGCCACCAAGGACTTTGTGGCTTCTTTGTGGCCTTCGTGCCTTTGTGGTGCTCCACATCAACAACCGGAAACGCACAAACCACACCGGCAGCCGGGCACAACCACTGTTGACAAAGAAAGCCCGAGAGAAGATCAAGCCGATACGGCCCATTGCCGTGATTTACTGCGGCGATAGTGATTCACCACAAAGACACGGTCCG
>CBFGQN010000457.1:0-3888 GCA_965650895.1 uncultured Ignavibacteria bacterium
GGTGCACCCCGGCATGATCGACACCGGCATGACCCGCAACGGAGCCGCGCCGGAAGAGTGACTGGAACTGACGCGGAGAATCGACGCTCTGCCCGGACTGGAACTTCAGGGACTCGCCTCCCATCTGGCCACAAGCGAATCGCCGGACCGGTCCTACGCACGTCAACAACTCGGCATCTTCGACCGGGTCTACCGGGAACTGACCGATGCAGGATTCGGTTTCGAGGATGTCCATATCGCCAACAGCGGCGGTATTCTTAACTTTCCCGAATCGCACTACACGCTGGTTCGACCCGGAATCGCCCTCTACGGCTATCATCCCGGACGGGAAGAACAGGAGCGATCCGGTTTCGAACCGGTGATGTCGGTCGTCACGGCCATATCCAGTCTGCGCAGAGTCCCCGAGGGAACATCCGTAAGTTACGGCCGACGCTACCGGACCGAACGGGAGACGATCATAGCGACACTCCCTCTGGGATACGGCGACGGGATTCCCCGGCTGCTCAGCGGCAAGCTCCGGGTTCTGATCAACGGGGAGGAATATCCGGTTGTCGGGACGATCTGCATGGACGAAGTCATGGTCGATCTCGGTCCTGAAACGACCATATCGGTCGGGGACGAAGTGACGGTGATCGGTCGATCCGGCGGAAAGCGGATCACCGCCTGGGACCTAGCCGAGCAGATCGGCACGATCCCCTACGAGATCACAACGCTCCTGGCCGATCGGCTTCCGAGAATCGCCGTCGAGGAAACAGCAATCCAGAATAACGTTCAGGAGAGATAGAGAGCATGAACAACTCGTCGATATATGCGATCATCATGGCCGGCGGGGTCGGATCGCGACTCTGGCCCAGAAGCCGCGAGGCTTCCCCGAAGCAGCTTCTGCACATCATGGGAGAGGGGACAATGATCCAGAACACGGTTGCCCGACTGCAACCGCTGATCCCGCCGGAACGGATGATGATCGTCACAAACGCTTCGCAGGTCGAGGGATTTCGCGAACAGATTCCGGCGATTCCGGAGGAGAACATTCTGGCCGAACCGTTCGGACGGAACACCGCCCCCTGCATCGGTCTGGCAGCCACGGCCCTGCTGAAGCGGGATCCGAACGCCATCATGGTCGTTCTGCCGGCCGACCACTGGATCGAGAACGTCCGGGAGTTCCAGAGCCGCATCCGGCTTGCCTGCGAGATCGCCGAGGAGAAGCGGGGACTGGTAACGCTCGGCATCACGCCGACGCGACCGGAGACCGGATACGGCTACATCCAGTGGAGCGACCGCAAGAGCGGCGTCGAGGAATATTTCGCTCAGGGAGTCCGGGTCGTCCGGACGTTTGCCGAGAAGCCCGACCTGCCGACGGCCCAGCGGTTCCTGCGAAGCGGGGACTTCCTCTGGAACAGCGGCATGTTCATCTGGCGGGCCGACGTGATTCTGGAGCAGTTCCGGGACCATCTCCCCGATCTCCACGACCAGGTCTGCACCATCGGCGACGCCTACGGCCAGGAAGACTACACGACAACGCTGGAGAATATCTACCGGCAGATCACGCCGATCTCGATCGACTACGGCGTGATGGAAAAGGCATCGAACGTCTACGTCCTGCAGTGCGATTTCGGTTGGAGCGATGTCGGAAGCTGGGACGAGACCTTCCGACTTTCGCGCAAGGACAAGGAGGGGAACTCCCTCCTCGGCGACGTGGTCGCCATCGACACCAACGACAGTTTCATCCGGAGCGACGGCAGAATGATCGCCGTCATCGGTCTTGAGAACGTCATCATCATCGACACGCCCGACGCCCTTCTGGTCTGCAAGGGGGGAGAATCCCAACAGGTCCAGAAAGTCGTCGATTATCTGCGGCGGAAGAAGATTTCAGCGTTGCTGTAGGGGGCAAAAACCTTTGCCCCAAAAACCTTGCCGCCGGCAGGAAGAATGACGAATGCCGAGTTGCGAATGTCGAATGAACGGAATGGCGATGTGTTGTTCCACTCGAACATCGCAAATCGGCATTCGATAATCCCCTCTGTGGGCGTCATTGATTGAATCGCAACAGTAATCGAAGCGGAGTGTGATTGGCCCAGGCTCATCACACTCCGCATGTTTCTAACGGACTTTCACGCCAGAGCGGCAGAAAAGACTACCTCCTCACCACCACCTTCTCCGTCACCCTTCCGTTCAGCGTCTGCAACTCCACAATGTACGTCCCCGGCTTCAGTCCCGTCCCGTCAAATCCGACCGCGTAGCGACCCGGCTCGTACAACTCCTGCTCCACAAGCGAGGCCACCTTCCGTCCCAGCGCATCGTAGACCCCGAGCGTCACGTGCTCCTTCCGGCTGATCGAGAAGCGGATCTCCGTCTCCCCGGTGAACGGGTTCGGCTGAGCCGAGACACGCAGGCCGCTGCCGGCTTCGCCGTCGAGTTTGCGGACGTGTTTGGCGGCGAGATCCTCTATCCAGCCGTTGACGCGACTGATCAACACCAGACTGTTCGAGTCCAGAGGTCGGTTCTCATCAAATTCCTCCGACACCATTCGTACCTGCACGTAGTACGTCCCCGATAACAGATCCAGCGTCGTGTCGGCCATGCGGTACATTCCCCGGTTGACCGTACCCAGACGGGTTGAATCGAGCACCTTCACCACGTCGCCGCTCGCAGAGTCGACAAGTTCGGTCAGACAATCGATCCGCTTGCCGTTCAGATCCGCCGTGTCGGTCGCGTACATCCCCCCCTGCATCAGCCATCCGATGCGGACGCTGTCCGAGGTCGTGAAGCTCTTGCTCCTGAGCAGACCGAGCAACCCCGCCAGGCTGTCCGGTCGGGGAAAGGCGACAAGCTTCAGGGATCGGCTTTCCTGATCGTCACTCATCCAGACATCGTACAGGCGTGCCGAGAACCCGAACCCGGTGGTGCTGTCCAGCCGCACGCCGATCTCCCGTCCTTCGGCCTGATAGCCCCCGGGTCGCATCCGGGCAAAGTATTGCCGCGTCGTCCGCAGAATACTATCCGACGGCATTCCGTACAGCACGGCAAATCGTGTCTCGAGATTGCCGGTAGAGCTTGCACCGTTCGGGTTCCTGCCGGTATGGTAAAACTGCCGCGGCGTATGCAACCAGGGCGGATCGTTGGTATTGACCCATAACGCTCCGGTCGGATACCAGCGTGCCTGCAACAGTCCCATAATGTTTGAGCCCGAAGCCCGCTCATAGACCACGGAGAATAACGGGATACGGTTGGAATCGGCCGGCTGCATGATCTGGTTCTCCGAGGAGACGACCGGATAGGTAAAGCCCAGGGCACCGAGCATGTTGTTTTCGATATGCTGCAGCGGTCCGTTGATGATCACCGTCTCCCCGAGACCGGAATCGTAGAACATCGGCTGAAAGAAGAACTCGGATTGCCAACTGATTCCCTCCAGCGGGAAGTAGGTCCGCTCCCACGTTATTCCTTCCATCACCTGTCCGAGTCCGTCCTGCGATTGATCAATCGAAGGGTGACGGAACTGCAACGGCGGCGTCGATCCGCTCTGGGGTGTAATCCAGAACTGATTGATGTGGACAGGGAGCACTTTCGGTCCGGACGGAGGAGGAGTATAGTCGAGCCGGTAGTAGGAAATACCGATGTAGTTGTTCGATCCCGGCTGTTGCCAGACAATCGGAGCACTGACCTGCTTCATCCCCCGGTGCGTAAACGGCGGCATTGAAGGATACTGTCCGGGATCGTAGCCCATACCGGCATACGGCGCATTCAACGATGAATCGTTCGGAGTCCAGGTCGGGTTGAAGATCAGGCCGGTATCGAGCACCCGTCCCCGCACGACGATGCCGACGGCGGAATCGCTCCAGGCGACGTACTCGCCGATGCCGCTGTCGGCACTTGCCGAGGAGATGACCG
>CBFGQN010000458.1:0-3870 GCA_965650895.1 uncultured Ignavibacteria bacterium
AAGGAAAGGAGATCAGGAGGCTTCTTTCCGACTATCGTGGGAGGTCGGGGAGTGCCGAGATTCCACTTGATCTCTCCGGAATCGGCAGCGGATTCTATCATTGCCGCATCGAGGACAGCTTCGGCGGCGTGCGGACTCTGCCGGTGCTGATCCTCCGGTAACTCCGGTTCGTGAAAACTTATAGCGGCGGGCTTCCCTCTCTTGCGCGGTTTTTGTTTCCGTCGTATGTTTGCCCTCCGTTTTTACGGGAGGTCAGGCCACCATAGCTCAGTTGGTAGAGCAGCTCATTCGTAATGAGCAGGTCCACGGTTCGAGTCCGTGTGGTGGCTCTTCAGCGGCAACGCCGGGTTCATATATGTTGAATCCGGCGTTTTTCGTCCGTCCCGGTGTCACCGACCGGTCTTTCGCATCTCCTCTCTTCGTATTTTCATTTCTCCCTTGTCACCACAGAGAAAATTCCAGCATTTATCGACGCTATGACCGGAAACGTACGCCTGTTGCTCCCCCTGCTTCCGATGCTCTTTCTGTTCGGAGCCTCTCTTTCCGCCCAGCCCCTTCCGGAGGTGAAATATGATGAGGGGGGACGGTCTCATCCGTTCGATCTGCTTCACACGACTCTGGATGTCCGGCTCGATTTCGACCGGGAGCGTGTCGAGGGAGATGTCATGCACACGCTCCGTTCGCTCAATCCCGCCCTCGGAACAATCGACCTTGATGCCGCTCCCGAGATCAACATCTCCCGCATTCTGGTTGACGGTGCCGCAGCCGCTTTCCGACATGAGGAAGATGTGCTGAGGATTGATCTGCCGAAATCCTATGCCTACGATGATCGATTTACCGTCGAGATCGCCTACGAGGTCTCTCCCGAAAAAGGACTCTACTTCGTGAAGAAGGAGGCCGATGAGCCGGATGGACGGGATCAGATCTGGACGCAGGGGGAAGGGGAGGATCATCACTACTGGATACCGATGTACGACTACCCGAACGACCTGGCAACCTCCGAGATTCGGGCCACGCTCCGCTCCGACTGGAAGCTCCTCGCCAACGGCGAATTCGTTTCCGCCGACGCCAATGCCGACGGCACGACCACCTGGCATTACCGTATGGAGAAACCCCACGCCCCCTATCTGATGATGCTTGCCGCCGGGGACTATCTCCTCACGCGGGATACGGTAAACGGTATTCCGCTGGAGTACTGGAGCTACCCCGACATGCCGGACCGCGTGGAACCGACGTTCGGACGGACGCCGGAGATCGTGGCCTTCCTTGAAGAGTGGATCGGGATTCCCTACCCCTGGAACAAGTACTCGCAGGTGATGATCGACGAGTTCATGTACGGCGGAATGGAGAACACGACGGCGACCACGCTGAACGACTTTGCGCTGGTTGATCGTCGGGGATTGCTCGACTACAACCCGGACGGACTGATCGCTCACGAGGCGGCCCATCAGTGGTTCGGCGATCTGGTGACCAACAGAAGCTGGGAACATCTCTGGATTCACGAAAGCTTTGCCACCTATCTGGCCGCCCTCTGGACGCGACACCATCAGGGAGAAGCGGCTTTCGAGGAGGAACTCAGGGGTTTTATCGACGGTGCGATCAGGACCGATCGGGAGCAGGGGAGAAGTCCGATTGCCGGAGGACGAGGCTATACGTCGAACATCTACGGACGCGGTGCCGCCGTTCTCCACTCACTGCATACGCTCATCGGCGAGGAACTCTTCCGCAAGTCGATCCGGCTCTTTCTGGAACGTCATGCTCACGGTGTTGTGGAGACAAACGACCTGAAGCTGGCCTTCGAGGATGCAACCGGCTATAACCTCGGCTGGTTCTTCGATCAGTGGATCTACGGTGCCGGAATGCCGATCCTGAAGATGGAGGAGAAGTACAAGAACGGCGTCTACAGTCTCACGCTGAATCAGGTGCAGAAGACCGATGACACCACCGGCTATTTCAGTCTTCACGTCCCGGTGGAGATCTTCCTCTCCGGAGCCGACGGAATACAGGTGATGAGGGATACGATCTTTCTGGACTCTCCCGGAGTGATCGTCGAATACGACATGCCGCAACCGGTTGCTGCGGCGATCGCTTCCTCCGCTGTGATGCGGATCGAGCCGGTACAGCGTTCGAACGAAGGTCTTCTGGCTCTTCTGGAATTCTCCGGTTCTCCGCAGTTGCGACGACAAACGGCCGAATGGATCGGAGAGGAGGTGCAGTTGAAGCGAAGGGAGATGGCTGCGGAGATGAAACGTATCTTTGCCGCTGAACCGGTCCCCTACGTCCGGGCTGCCGTGTTGACTGCCGTGGCAGAGCTTGACAAGGAGATTGCCCGGGAGATGGTTCTTCCCGGTCTTGCAAGCGGGGAGAAGGAGGTCAGACTTGCAGCGGTTCGGAATACCTGGGTAATCGGGAACAAGGAGGAACGCAGAGCGTTGCTTCAGCCCCTGCTGAATGATTCAAGCTATGCCGTTGTCGTCGCTGCGCTCGAAATGCTCGTCCCGACCGGTGCGGCAGGACTGGAAGAAACACTCGCCAGGTTGCAGTATGTCGAAGGTCAGCGTGAAAGTATCGCGCGGGCCTGGCTGGAGGTGGTTGCCTCCGGAAAGTTCGTGCAGTTTACCGACCGCGTGGTCTGGTATGCCCGGAACGCCTCGCGCGGGTGGACCCGTACGGTTGCATTTGCCGCACTGGCAAAACTGGAGCAGGTGACGCCGGAGGTTCGCGCGGCTATTGTCAATGGAGTGCGAGCCGAAGGAGGGGGCGTTTTCAAGGCTGCTCTGACGGCGGCTGAGGAACTGGATGACGATGAGCTGAACAGGGAACTGAAGGGGTTGGTCAATGAGTTGGAGGGGGAGCGGAAGGAGTTGTTGGAGGATATACTCTGAGGATGTGCCGATTGCCGGGATGGCATTCGGGAAGATTCGGACGTGGCCGGGAATCCGGCATCACGCAATCCGCTACGGTGGACGAACGAACGGAAAAGGAATGGAAGAACGTAGTGATATATCGGTGATCCCTTTTGAGGGGATCGCGCCGCGGATTCATCCGAGCGTGTTCATTGCGTCGGGAGCACGGATCGTCGGCGATGTGGAAATCGGCGAGGGGAGTTCCGTCTGGTTCAATGTGGTCATTCGCGGAGATGTCCACGCAATCAGGATCGGGAAACGGACCAATATCCAGGACCTGACGATGTGCCACGTCACCCACCGGAAGTTCTCGCTCGACGTCGGCGATGACGTGACTGTGGGACACAGCGCCGTGTTGCACGGAGCCGCGATCCACGACCGGATCCTGATCGGCATGGGGGCTATCGTGCTGGACGATGCTGTCGTCGAAAGCGAGTCGATCGTTGCCGCCGGAGCTGTGGTTCGCGAAGGGTTTCGCGTCCCTTCCGGCACGCTTGTTGCGGGAGTCCCGGCAACCATCATTCGCGAACTGACCGACGAGGAACGACAGGGAGCCGCCCGGGGAGCACTCAATTACGCCGGATATGTAGAACGATTTCGGCAGTCCGGATGTGAGTGGTAAGTTGGAGAGAGTATGTGGGCGTGTGGGTGAGGGAGAAGGCGAGATAAAAACTGTCGGGTTGTGGTTTGTTGGTTGGATAGTTGAATGGTTGGGAGTCAGGAGTCAAGGGTCGGGAGTCAGGAGTCAAGGGTCGGGAGTCAGGAGTCAAGGGTCGGGAGTCAAGAGTTAAGGGTCGGAAGTCAAAAGGATCTTCCAGTCATTACTGAGCACTCATAGCTCAAAGCTGATGACTCATTGCTGAACGCTCAAAGCTGACGACTCATTGCTGAAAACTCAAAGCTGACGGCTCATTGCTGAACGCTCAAAGCTGAAGACTCATTACTGAAAACTCAAAGCTGACGG
>CBFGQN010000459.1:0-3842 GCA_965650895.1 uncultured Ignavibacteria bacterium
GTGAGCGATAATAGTAGTAGCCGCTTCATCACATGCAGTCCGTATAATTTCACTGTAACATGCAAGTATAAGGTTTTCCACAGACGAAATCAAGTTGAAATCATTTCTCCTTCTCCCCCCAACTCAATCCTCAAACCGTCAAAAGCCAGTTCGATCCCCTCCGGCAAGGCTGCAGCCCCTTCCGCATGCTTCACATCATGTGCAATATGAGTGAGCCAGGTTTTCTCCGCTCCGATTTTTCCGGCCGTTTCGACCGCCTCTTCAATCGTCAGATGTGTCGGATGAGGACGATATCTCAGACCATCAAGGATCAGATACCGTACCCCTTCCAGGCGTTCATATCCTTCCGTTGTGATCTCATTACAGTCGGTACAATAGGCGAAACGACCAAATCTGTAGCCGTTAACTTTCATCGATCCATGCATCAGAGGTATAGGTGTGCAGACGATGCCCTCCATATTAAATACCGTTTTATCGATAACGTTTATCCCCACAACAGGGGCACTGTTTTCCTTCGAGCGATGGCCCTCAAAGGCATATTGAAACATGCGCTGCAGATGATCCAGTGTCTCCTGCATCAAATAGACCGGTACGGGACGTCCGCTCGTGAAATTAAAGGCCCGCAAGTCGTCAAATCCTGCAATGTGATCGAAATGATGGTGAGTATACAGGACAGCATCCAACCGATCAATACCAAAATGAATGCACTGCTGTCTGAAATCGCTGGAGGTATCGATGATGATCTTTCTCTCCTGCGTTTCCACAAGTACTGAAGGCCTCATTCTCTTATCCTTTGCATCGTCCGATCTGCACGTTGCGCAGCGACAACCGATTGTTGGAACTCCGGAAGAGGTTCCACTTCCCAGAACCGTTACCACTATCTTCTGATCCTCACTCACTTCTCTCCCCTTTCCCTTTGAATGCGCAATAACTGCAAGCCCTTGTCTACCGTTACCGGCTTGAATTCGAGTTGGGTTGCACTTTTTGTGATCACAAAGCCGGATTGCAATGGTCGAGCAGCCGCTCTGTTCAATTCCGCCGACTTTACAGGTTTCAGAGTGGACGTTTCTCTCAGACCATAGATCCGACAGATTCTATTTGCCCACTCCCATCGACTGATTCGTTCCTCACCGGCGATATTGATAATTCCACTGATTCCACGTTCGATGATCTTCAGCACTCCGTAGGCTACATCATCGGTCAATGTCGGATTTCCAACCTCATCCACTGCAATGCCGATCTGTTCTCCTTTTCTCACCTGTTCCGCCACCCAATCGACAAAGGTCCGCCTTTCAGAAACCGATTGCCCATACAGCCACATGGTCCTGATAATTGTGCAATCGATCCCGCTGCTAAGGCAGACATTTTCCGCCGCCAGTTTTGTTTTCCCGTAATAGTTTATCGGATGGGGCTTATCTGTTTCCGTGTAAGGACCTTCCGTTCCATCAAAAACGTAATCTGAGGAGATCTGTATGACTTTGGCATCTACTTTTCTGGCCATTTCGGCAATGACAGAAACGAGTTCGACATTGTTTTTCCATGCCTTTTCCCTTTCCTCTTCACATATATCCACCTGGGTCATTGCTGCCGCATTGATAATGACACTCGGCTTCCATCGCTCCTCCAGAATGATCCGTTTCCATTCTGCCCTCGAGTTTGAATTCCACCGCTCATAACCGTTGCTGTCGGCCAGATACTTCTTTCCGGCGATCATTAATTGCCAGTCAGTCTCCTCAGTCATCACTTTTACCAGACTTGTCCCAAGCAACCCCATTCCACCTACAATCAATATTTTCCTCGACTCTGTTTTCTCTTCCATAGATTTTCGGGACATCTGTTTCACGTGGAACACTTACTCTTTTCTTCTCATATTTCCCTGCAGAACATGCTCTGACGCAGTAGTCGCCATGTTGTATGAGAGATGACTACACGGGCTGACTACGCCCAGATCGCCCTCCGATTTCCCTTCCATCTATCGTATGTAGAGCATCAGGATTGAAAGGTCCGAGCGACTGACACCACTAATACGGGAGGCCTGGCCTAACGAGCGAGGACGAAACCTGGTCAACTTCTCCCGTCCTTCAGAAGAGAGAGATTTGATACTCCAGTAATCTATACCGGTGGGAATCACCTTCTCTTCCTGTCGCTTGAATTGTTCGATCTCACTGAGTTGACGATTTATATATCCCTCATAGAGGGAAGCAATTTCCAACTGTTCAACAACTTCCGGATTGCAGCGGATTTCTCCGGGTATCACAGTTTCGTCATCAAATTCCAGTGTGTGGAAGGAAATGCCCGGCCGCTTCAAAAGCAACCAGGCTTTGTCCTGCACTGCCTTACCCTGTTCATCTCTCCACCGGGCATTGATTTTTCTGAGCATTTCTTCTCCAACCGTCATCCATTTCCTTTTCTCGCGGGCCTGATCGACTTGGCTCCCTTCGACAAGTCCGAGACGTCCGCCGAGTTCCGTCAGTCTTAAATCAGCATTATCACGGCGCAACAGCAGACGATACTCGGCACGGGAAGTGAACATCCGATACGGCTCGGTTGTACTTAACGTGCTGAGATCATCAAGTAGCACCCCTATGTATGCATCCGAGCGGTCCAGAATTACCGGTTCCTCACCCCGCAACAGACAAGCGGCATTGATACCGGCCATCAATCCCTGCGCCGCAGCCTCTTCATAACCTGAAGTGCCGTTGATCTGTCCGGCCATAAACAGTCCGGCTACACGACGACTTTCCAACGAGGGATGGAGTTGATGCGGAGGGAAATAGTCATACTCAACAGCATATCCCTTCTTGAGAACCTGACATTGTTCAAGTCCCGGAATCGTTCTCAATGCCTCGAACTGGATTTCCTCCGGCAGTGAGGTCGAAAAACCATTCACATAGATAGAGTCCGTCTCCAACCCCTCTGGTTCCAGAAACAGCATGTGCCCTTCCTTCTCGGAAAACCTGAAGACTTTATCCTCAATTGAAGGACAATACCGAGGTCCTGACCCGGATATGCGCCCGGTAAACATCGGAGATCGATCGAAACCCCGTTCCAGGATTGCGTGGGTGTTGGAGTTCGTCCAGGTTGTGTAGCAGACAATGCTGTTTCGGACCGATTGGGTAGAACGGGAGAAAGGGCGAGGATTCCGATCTCCGAAATCTTTCTCGCACTGTGAGAAATCTATCGAATCCCGGGCGATTCGAGGGGGTGTTCCGGTTTTCAATCTGCCGGTTTCAAAGCCAACGTTCCGCAGGGATCCGCTAAGATGTTCGGCCGATGTTTCATCAATTCTTCCCCCCACTGTCTGGTGTTCCCCGGTATACATCCTTCCACACAGGAATGTGCCGGCGCAGAGAACGACGGCCCGACAGGAAAGAAATCTGCCGCTCCCAAGGGCAACCCCCACGATTCTCCCCTCTTCGATCCGAATATCATCAACAGAAGATTCTATCAAGTCGAGTCCGTCAATTTCCTCCAGTCTCTCTCTGGCATATCTCGGATACAGGTCTTTATCGTTCTGCGACCGGGGTGACCACATTGCCGGCCCTTTTTTCGTTCCCAGCGTTTTGAATTGAATGCCGGAGCGATCAGCCAGACCAGCCATTTCTCCTCCGAGGGCATCAATCTCGCAGACAAGTTGTCCCTTGGCTATCCCTCCTATCGCCGGATTACATGAGAGGCGACCGATCGCTGCCAACTCGAGTGTGACAAGAGCGGTTCGGCACCCCATTCGGGCCGAAGCTGAAGCAGCTTCAATACCCGCCTGCCCCCCCCCAATCCCAACAATAGCATAGATCTGACGCTTCATATTTGCTGCCGGTTGCGCACTGTGTTTTCTTAAGAAT
>CBFGQN010000460.1:0-3838 GCA_965650895.1 uncultured Ignavibacteria bacterium
GTAGGGATCGAAGCGATGCGTGTTGACGCTGAACTGTGCCATAATGCTGAAGAACTATGAATGATGGTACCGCCCCGGTAACGGGCTCTTTCTCAAGTGTCGATATTCCCGGCGATCTGCTGAATGCTGATGATGACGAACTCCGCCGGTTTCAGCGGGGCGAATCCGACCAGGATGTTGACAATCCCCTTGTTGATGTCGCTCTGTGTGGTGGTCTCGCTGCTGCATTTCACGAAGTAGGCCTCCTTCGGCGACTGTCCCTGGAACGCTCCCTGACGGAAGAGGTCGTGCATGAACGCCCCGACGTTCAGTCGGATCTGCGCCCAGAGAGGTTCATCGTTCGGCTCGAAGACCACCCACTGCGTTGCCCGGTAGAGGCTCTCCTCGATGTAGAGAGCAAGACGGCGGACCGGCAGATACTTCCACTCCGAGGCAAGCTGGTCGGCTCCGGCGGCGGTCCGGGCTCCCCACACCAGATTGCCGTAGACCGGAAAACTTCGAAGGCAGTTCAGACCGAGGGGATTCAGTTGGCCGTTCTCCTCGTCGGTCAGTTTTACACTCAATTCCCGCGCCCCCCTCAGTCCGGCCTCCTGTCCGGCCGGGGCCTTCCACAGACCGCGCGAGGTGTCGGTGCGGGCGATGATTCCGGCGACCATGCCGCACGGAGGAAAATCCCGCAAACGGTTCTCCTTCAGCGGGTCGGCCGCGCGAACGTTGGGATAGTAGATGGCCGCGTAGTCGCGGGGTTCCACAGAGCTTGGGAATGTCGCCATACCGAGGGCCGCTTCGTTTGCATCTTTCCAACTGGACGGAGCGTCGACGATGAGGACTGCACGGCGCTTCTTGCAATACTGTGCGGCCGCTTCCCACAGAGCCGAATCCAGATCCTCTTCCGGCGAAATGGGAGGAATGCAGAGAAGATTGAAGATGTCCGCATTCTCCAGAGCATAGATTCCGGTTTTCTTGCCTTCTTCCCCTTCGTATGGTGCGGGGTCGGTCACCGGATCGTCTACCCCTCCGGTTGCCTGAACCCAGGCTGAGGTAACGGCGGGGGCTGCGGTCGGCGCCGACGACCCGTCGAGATCGGTGGTGACTCTCACAAGGTCGGACTCTTCTTCCAGAACTTCGTCCACCCGGCGACGATTGGAAGGATCGACTGAAACGTTGAGGAACGTCTCGGTGACCAGCACTTCCTCCGTGTCGGCCGCCAGCAACCGGACCGACAGGTTGAACAGGGTGCCGTCGCTGTAATTGACCGAGGCTTGCAGCCGATTTCCCCACGCTCCGGGATTTGCCGCCTCCAGATTAAGCGACCCGAGAGCGATGTCCGATTCTTTTGCGCCCGTTCCGACAACACGGACGATAATCGCCTGGGAGCCTCCGTTCTGGTAGAACTGCCGTACCGCATAACTCATCGTGCTGTATTCGACCAGCCCTCCGAATTGCCGTTCGTAATCCGCATACGAGTTGATGATCGTCGGTGTATCGACCGGACCCCACAACGCCTGTCCGATAAAGGCGGTGATCGATGTGGCGACTCCGGTAATCGTGCGGACGCCGCTCGGTATCTCCTGAATGTAAACGCCCGGATATGTTGGTGCTACTGGCATTGGTGTTTCCCCGCTGATATAGATGTGGTGTGGCTTCTCCGGTGTCGTGTACTTACGGCGTGGCGTCTCTGCCGACGAAGATGGTGAGGGTGACCGGTTTGTCGGTCTTGTTGTTGAAATAGAGCGAAAGAGGTGAGGAGTTGAACTGGACCAGAGACGCCTTGCCGAACATCAGGTGAGGTCCGTCAAGGATATAGCTTGTTGAGGCGGAGGCCGACGGTTGCGTGGTGTAGGTGATCTTCTCCTCATATCGGTCGGCGGTAATTGCCAGCAGCGCAAGTTCACTGCTTGTCGAGTTCAGCCTGATCTGCAAATAGGTGCTGTCCGGTTCGACTTTTACGTTGATGACTTCGTACGCATCGGCCTCAAGCGTGCCCGAGGAGGTGAGTTGCGGTCCTCCGACTGCACTGATGTTCATCGACCACTTAACGGTAGTTGCCATGATCGTTCGGTTGTGATGTGTGTGTTGAAGAATGGAGCCATACGGCTTCCGGATGCGGAATCCGTCTGCGTTTCCGGATAAGGAGATATAAACAGATATGTTGGTGGATTCGCAGAAAACCCTTGAGCAAAGATGGGGTTTTGAAGAGCCGGGATCAATCGCACGATGGAGGGAGAATCATATATCCCTGAATTCAGGTAGGAAGACGTTCTGACGTCAACGTCCCCTCTTCCAAAGAATGCGGGATGGAGTCGGAGAGAGCAACCATCGGCCTGCGTCGCAAAACGATGGTCGCTTCCTCTACGGATACGTCTCTTCGCCGGAGGAACCTTCTATCGCACAATCCTCACCCACTCCACCCGATTCCACTCTCCTGAGGAAACCCGCACCAGATACGTTCCGGAGGGTTGATCCTCCGTCCGCCACGTCAGCCGGTAGGCTCCCGGTTCCAGATGGTCGTTCAGCAGGATGGCCGAGCGTCCGTCGGCAGAGTTGACGAGTTCGACGGTGGTCGGACCGTCGAGCCCGAGCGAGAAGTCGATGGTCAGTCCGTCTCCGGTTGTCGGGTTCGGATAGGGAGGAGACAGCGAATACTTGGCGCGGGAGACTTCGATCAGCCGCTGGTGGAGTCCGCAGATCGAGTCGACGGTGAGGTATCCGGCGAAGGGAGTAAAGGCGACGCAGGAGGCGGAGCTGCGGACGGTCCCGCGCACTTCGGTTCCGGTGACGTTCGCGAGGAAGATTCTTCCTTCAAGTTGAAGAAGAGGCAGAAGCGGGTCGGCTTTCAGTCCGTCGGGCGATGCGAGGCGCAGACGGATGTTCCCTCCGGGACCGTTGATGCCGAGAACGCGCCATCCCTCCAGCCTGGTTCCGGCCAGACCGTGGAGGAGGGCGTCGGTGTTGATGGTCAGGATGTTCGGGTCGTATTCCAGCGTGATCTCCAGATCGATGACGTCACTCCCGGTCGTCAACGAGTCGATCAACGGATCGATCAGAAGCGGCAGCTTCACGCTGTCTCCGGGGCCTCCCCGGTGACCCCGCCCCATCCGGACGGCGATCTCCGTCGGTTCTTCCTGAACCGGGACTCTGATCGAATCGATGCCGGTGCAGCCGTCGGCGTCGTAGCCGGTGACGATGTAGGTTGTCGTTTGCATCGGACGGACGAGAGGAGATGCGCAGTCCGGATCGCCGAGACAATCAACATCACCCGACGGTTCCCACCGATAGCGTTCGGCTCCGTCTGCCGTCGGCCGTACCGGAGCGCCGGCGCAGACGATGGGGACCGAATCGATCTTCACATCCGGACCGTCGATGACTCCCCTGAACGTCAGAACCTGTTCGGTTCCGCAGACCGTGTCGCGGAACGTCAGGGTTCCCCGTAACTCTCCTCGGGTATCTCCCACTGCAAGAAGAATCTGATCTTCATGATTCTCCTCCGATGCAAGGTCAAAGGATGCCGGAAGTGTCAGGAAGAATGTTCCGTCCGGCCCCGTCAGTTCGGCGTCCACCCGGACGGTTGTCGATCGGTTTCCGGAATTTTTCAGGACGTAGCCGATGCCGGTCTCCGTCCCCCGGCAGATCGTTCCCAGGTCGATCTCTTCCTCCGCAAGCTCAAGCTGCACCACCTCCAGCCGGCACCCGGCTCGAAGAAGCCGAAGGTGCCGTCATTCCATACGCCGATCTTGCCGACAGCGAATCCGAGCTTGTGCCACTCGGGCTTCGCATCCTTGAGCTTGTCGAGAAGGCCCATGCTTGACTCCTAATGATTGGTTTCTAATGACAGTGT
>CBFGQN010000461.1:0-3828 GCA_965650895.1 uncultured Ignavibacteria bacterium
TGTCCGCGAGCTTGTAGCTGCCGAGCGTATTCCCTTCAGCGTCGAGATGAAGGAACGTCGCGGCGGAACTGTCGAGGGTTGCCAGTATGATTGTGCTGTCGTTCATCATTGCGGCTTTCCAGCCTTCGCTCTCGATCCCGATTTTTCTGCCCCACAGAAAATTCCGGTCCCGATCAAGACAGAAAACCAGACCCGATTGCTCGGTCTTGAAAAACATCGGCATGCTGTCCGGATCATTCTCTTCAGTCGGAGTCCTTTGCAGAAGATTTCCATAGATGATCGTTCGCGAATCGTCCGATAGAATTCCCTCAACCTCGAATGTCGTGTAGGCCTCGGTGCCGGTCCCTTCTTCCGCATAATAGAGTAACTCCGCACTCGACAAGGCGCCGTCATCGGAAATCGAGATCAGACCGGTCGGTTGATCCGGACAGCATCCCTCGAAGCTTGCTCTGCCGGTCATCAGAATCGTTCCGGTTCGGGTCGCAAGATCAATATCCCAAACGTTGAGATGGAAAGGCTTGATTGAAAGTCGCTTGATCCACCGGAGATCGCCGGACGGAGTGAGAGAGGCAACAAACGGGGTGAAATCATCTCCCCGGTAGACTGCTGTCCCTTCTACAATCAGATGATCGTCCGGCGTTATCGCCCCTGTGCCGATAACGCTCGTCTCCGGGGAGAAGGTGGTGCTCCGGAACAAAGTCAGGTCGGGAGAGAACCTGCTTATCATGGAGGTCACCGCGGAGTTCGAATCTACAGAGATACCACAGCGATAGATATTCCCTCTACTGTCGAGAAGCAGCTCGGAGGGGCCGACGATCTGTCGCATGACCGGACCGCAGGACAGTCCCTGCTCTACGGTTCCGTCCCTTCGCACCTTGAGAAGTCCTGTAAGTCCCTCTTCATTTCCCGGCGGTGTCTTCGCTTCAATACTCACCAGAAAACCCCCGTCCGCAGTTGCGAGCAGACTGCTTTCTATCGGATAGGAACTGCCGGAGTCGACAATGATGAACCACGAAGTCTGTGCGTGGAGCGATGAGGCGAAAGAAAGCGCAAGAAGGAGAATGAGTGTTTTCATTGAGACAGTCTATCAGGATCGGTAGATGCGTTCGGGTCTCATACTGTTCCGGGGCCGTAGTATCGGGAACAGAGCTGCTCTCCGGACAAGATAATCCAAACTTCTCTATCCTCTTTATTCCTCCACACTCAACTTCGCCGACTGCTCCAGCTCCCCGGCCTCCAGGGTGATGAGGTAAATGCCGGGGGGTATCCGCGTCGTGTTGATGGTTGCCTGTCCCCGTCCGCTGACCCGGTCGTAGACGATCTCGACGTCGGCACCGTCGAGGATCGTTGTCTCTCCGCTGACGGCGTCGGTGATCGAGAGAGTGATCGAGGATTCATCGAAGTCACCGGTGAACTCGGCGATCACGTCTTGCCCGGCCCTGACGAAGTTGGGGGTGAGGAAGAGCTGGAGCGGGCCGGATCGCGGCTGTTGTGCGGGATCGGATGAGAAGGGGAGTTGCGGCGGATCGCAGAGATCGTGGAGCCTCGGTGTGCCGCGGATCACTGCATCAAGCTCCAGTCTTCCGAACGAGCCGTCGACTCCGGTTGCGTCAAGACCCATCGGCGCAATGTTCCTGAACGTTCCGGAATCGGGCATCCTCCGGAGCGTGCGACTCTGCTGCGTGATGCAGGGGAGAGGAAGCAGATGAAAGTAGCGGAACATCGCCGGAACGGGACGGCGGTCGTGGCAGAGAAACAGTCCTCCGCCGTCACTTGCCGGGGCAAAAGAAGTGATGTCGATGTTTCCCCGCGGAGCGATATCCCGTCGCTCGGTTTCATCGGAAGTGAATGAAGGGGGAGATGGGACCCGGAGCGGAGGGTTCGGAAGCGAGTCGAGGATGTTGTTGGTAACGGGCAATCCATCCGGAGTGATGACGGCGAAGCCGTCGGGAAAAAACTCGAGAGATGTGTCGTCGCCGGTCGAATACCAGATGAGAATGTCTCCGCCGGCCAGAGGTTCCATGCCGACGTCCGACAGATGTTCATTTTCAAGGTCTATGTCGTCGTTGCGGAGCGAGAAGGCTTCTTCCATCGATCCGTCCGGACCGATCCGGAAGAACCGTGCCCGTCTGCCGATGCCGGTCGGTCGTCCGAAATCGCCGTACCACGTGTCGGCGGTGTCGAAGTCCTCAATCAACTGTGCCTGTTCTTCGGTAATCTCCGTCGTCTCGCCGAGTACCAGCCATCCTTCCGGAAGTCCGATCACCTTGCGGAACGTGGTGTGATACGGAGTTTCCAGAATCCGGGATGAGATCACGGTCCCTGCAGAATCGACCACCAGAAGGAATCCGGTCGTTGTCCGCCCGGAACCGACCCGGAGCGAACCGACGATGCAGAAGGCACCGGAGGAATCCCGGGCAAGCGAACGACTGCGCAGACTGTAGGGGTCGGGACCGGCACCCGTGACGTGAATTGCGTCGAGGACGTTCCCTTCGGCGTCAAGTCGGGCAAGGAGCGTGTTGTCGGTTACCAGCAAGTACCCTCCCGCCATCTCCGCCAATCCGATTGTTCCTCCCCTCCAGCCCGGATGTTCGTATTGCCGATAGCCCCGGTAGCGGAGAAGATTGCCCCCCGGATCAAACCACATCAGAACCGGAGCCGATTCCAGCGCAAAGTTCTCGTCCGGTTCCGACGCCCCGACCACATAATTCCCCGCTCCGTCTCTCGTGACGTAGCGAAGATGCAACCCGACCTCGCTGTCGATATTTCGGCTCCACTCGATCTCACCATTGTTCAGCGTCTTCACGATACCCAACGTCGTGTAGGGGAAATTCTCCGGCAGACGCCCGGTCTCCCACGTGGAATAGCCGACGACGAACCCGCGTTCGGGAGTGGCAACGGCGGAACGGGGATAATATTCCCCCCACGCCGAATCCTCTTCGTTCAGATCGAAGTACCGGAAATAGGGTTCCTGTGCAGTCAGCAGGAGTGAAGAGAAGAGAAGAAAAAAACAGACGACCGGAAACTTCATTGCGAACCTCGGAACTGTGACAATCAAAAAACTCTCTGTATTGAGGAACAGTTCGATGGCCCGTAAAAGTTCGGGAACAAGAGGAAGTTCAAAAGTCAAAATGAAAAAATCAAAAAGGGGAGGGGTGAACCTGGACGCCCGGTCTTCTTCCTCTCTTCTTTACTTTTGCCTTTTTCCTTTATTGATAAAAGAGAGGATGAGACTTTTGCCCGTCGGCACTCCGTCTCATCCTCTCTTTTTTAATGTTGGATTTTTCCTTTTGCACTACCCTTAATAGGTCTCCAGATACCGGTCCAGCTCCCACTGGCTGACGGCGATCCGGTAGTCATCCCACTCGGCCTGCTTTGCCTGGATCAGCTTGTTTGTGGTGAACTCACCCAGCGCTTCGCGCAGCACGTCGTTCTTACCCAGCTCGTCGATCGCCTCCTTCAGGTTCGAGGCCACCGAACCGATACCCCGCTTCTCCATCTCCTCCTGCGACATCTCGAAGATATCGTCCTCCACCGGCTCCGGCGCCTGCATCTTCTTCTCGATTCCGTCGAGACCTGCGGCCAGCAGAGCGGCAAATGCCAGGTAGGGGTTGGCGGCCGGATCGGGACAGCGAATCTCCACGCGGACCGCCTTCTCGCGACCCGGTGTGTAGCGGGGAACGCGGATCAGAACTGAGCGGTTCCGTTGCCCCCAGGCGACATTGACCGGCGCTTCATAACCGACCACCAGACGCTTGTAGCTGTTGACCGTCGGATTGATGATGCCGTTAAGTCCCTTGATGTGGTGAAGCTGTCCGGCGATGAAGC
>CBFGQN010000462.1:0-3827 GCA_965650895.1 uncultured Ignavibacteria bacterium
TTCATTTTCAATCGTCCGTGTAACGGCATTTCCGATAGATGGTTATTCCACTCGGCGTCACCGGTAACGCCGAGATGATGTTGAACGTTCCATGTCATCGCCCACTTGAATCAACCGGACCGTCAGGTCCGCAAAGTATTTACACGACATCAATGAAATGCTGATAACAATGAAAACATTCTCAATAATTCTCGGAGCCTTTGCAATGATCGGCTTCGTCGGTTGTCACGATCTTCCGTTCGATCCGTTCGGCGGAGGGGGAACGGGGGGCGGAGGTAATGGAGGAAACGGCGGAGGTGGCGATACGGTAATTATCGATCCGTGGGGAGATGGTCGCGGCGGAGGCAGAGACTCCAACCGGATTGACCCGTGGGGAGACAAGGATTCCAACTGGATTGACCCGCGCGGAGATGGAAGAGACGACTGCGATACGATCATGATCGATCCTCCGGGAGACGACAACGGCGGAGACCGTGGAGGTCGCGGCAGAGGAGGCCGCGGACGCGGAGCCGATGACAACGGAGGGGACGACGGTGGTGATGACAACGGCGGAGATCGCAGAGACAGCGTGATCGTCTCCCGCAGTCCGAGCCTCGGCAGAGGATAAGGATGATAGCTGCAGTAAGGACATCGTAGTAACCCGTATCAGAACGCGATCCGCTTCTTGTGATGTATTGAAGTTGAGCGGATCGCGTTCTACGGGGTCTTCGGCCTCCCGGCCGATTTCTTTTTCATCCTCAGGAACTGCTCCAGTTCCCTCACCTCCCGTCGGTTCAGCTCCCGCCACTCTCCACGTTTCATTCCGGAGACCGTCAGCCCCCCGTAGCTCAGCCGATGAAGTCGCTGCACTTCGTAGTCGAACGCCTTGAAGATTCTTCTGACCTCTCTGTTCTTTCCCTCTCTGAGAATGATCACCAGATTTTTGCGGTCCTCTTCCAGAAGGAGCTCGCACGGTTGCGACTTCTCGCCGTGACCGATGTCGACTCCTTCGGAAATTCGTTGCGCATCGTCGAGAGTGATCGGTCGGTCAAGCAGCACACGATATTCCCGCTCCACCTCGTAGCGCGGATGCGTCATCCTGTAGGCAAGATCTCCGTCGTTTGTCAGCAAGAGCACGCCGGTCGTCTCCCGATCCAGTCGTCCGACCGGATAGAGCCGCTCCGGCACGTCCACCAGTTCCATCACCGTCCGTCTCCCCTTCTCGTCCCGGGTCGTCGTGATCGTATCTTTCGGTTTGTTCAACAGGATATAGCGCAGCCGTTCTTTCCGGCGGATCGGTTTTCCGTCAACCACGACCTTGTCCTCACTTCCGACGCGCACCCCGAGTTCCCGCACGACAACACCGTTCACCTGCACCTTCCCTGCGGTGATCATTTCGTCGGCTCCCCTTCTGGAAGCCACGCCCGCATCGGCCAGCACCTTGTTCAGCCGGATTCCCGCATTGCCGGATGCTGCCCCGGTCTCCCTCTTTCCGATTTCGGTCTCCCGGTTCTTTCCCTTAGCTTGAGTTTTCATAGTGAGGGGAATCTACGTCGCCCGGAATTGTTGAGGAGAAACGTATCGTAGCAGAGGACGAGGGGAACGACATCGGCAGGGACATGGGGTACCATGTCCCGCCTGAAGGGAACAAGGGAAATTTCGAATGTCGATTTTCAAATGTCGATCGGATAACGTGGAATCGATCTCCCGTAGGGGCGCAAAACCTTGCGCCCACCGCAAAACCTTGCGCCCCACCCACGGCATGAAGACATGTTCAGCAACACCACAACAAAAAAGATGAAGACCATACAGACCGGTAACGCCTCCGAATCGTGGGAGTGGATCGGGGCACTATTGCAGTCGCGAGTCCATCCCCCTCCCCTGATTATGGGCATCGTCAACGTCACCCCCGACAGCTTCTATGATGGCGGAAACTTCTCGCTCCGGGACAACGCCGTGGAGCATGGACTGCGGCTGCTGGCCGAAGGGGCCGACATCCTGGACATCGGAGGAGAGTCCACCCGTCCCCCCGGTCGCGACTACGGAGCGGGATCGACAGCGGTCTCCGTCGAAGAGGAGATCGAGCGGGTCGTTCCGGTGATCGAAGAGATTCTTTCAAAAGAGCCGGAGGCGATGATCTCGATCGACACGATGAAACCGCAGGTGGCCGGGGCCGCAATCAAAGCCGGAGCCGGCATTCTCAACGACGTCAGCGCGGGGGAATACGATGAGGAGATCTGGGACGTAGCTGCCGAAGCGGACATTCCCTGTATCCTGATGCATGGTCACAACCCGGTTAACAGAGAGCCTGTTGACCGGATCGAATATGATGACGTGGTCACAGAGGTCATCGACTATCTTCGGCAGAGAATCGAGCGTGCCCGTTCGCGCGGCGTCCGCAAACCTGTTGCCGACCCCGGCATCGGTTTTGCCAAGGGGGCCGGAGATTCCGAACGGCTGATCCGGGAGTTGGGGACGTTCGGTCAACTCGGGGTTCCGCTCTTGATAGGGGCCTCAAGAAAATCGTTTGTCGGTCGGCGACTCGGCGGACTCCCCCCCTCCGAACGTCTCTACGGAACGCTCGGTGCGCACGCGGCGGCAGTTCTCAACGGAGGGACAATCCTCCGCGTTCACGATGTCCGTCCGGCAGTCGAATTCTTCGGTCTGTTCGGCATCCTCGCCGCCGATCACCTCCCGTTTACAGAGGGTTTCCGGGCAGGATAGCCGGAGGTTGGTATTTTCACGAATCGGGATTCACAAGAACTTAACGAACGCTCTGCACTATGCGCGCAACGGCACTCTATCAGATGCTCTTCGGCATCACCGTTCTGATCGTCGGCATTACCGGATATGCCGCTTCGACCGATTATGTATCGCTTGTCGGCGGCATAGTGATCGGCCTCTATCTGGTGCTGATCGGTCTGCGTCTGCAGAAGGGATGGCGCCCGGGCCTCTACATGGCGCTGGTGGTGGCCCTTCTGCTGCTTGGATTTTTCGGTCGGGAGTGGCTGTTTGTCGGTGGAGGATTCTACCCGGCCGCGCTCATGGCGATTCTCTCCCTCCTCTCGGTACTCTTCATCGGACTTGTCCTGATACAGCCGAAGGAACGGAAACGAGAGTTCTGAGGAGGAAGAGATCCGAATGCAACCGAAGGAGATCACAGTTTCCGAAACGGGAGACGCCCTGCTGATATGCTGGAGCGACGACTCGCTGTCGAGGATACCGGGAGACCGGCTCCGAAGGGCGTGCGACTGTTCGGCCTGCCGTTCCGGAAACCGGGGTGGGGGCATGTCGCTTTCGCTGCTGAACCCGGCGGCACACCAGATACGGAAAATCGATCTGCTCAGCAGCAGCAGGTTGCTGGTGATCTGGGGGGACGGACACGACAGGAGCATCTACACATTCACATCGTTGCGGGAGCAATTCCCGCCTGAACAATAACACAAGGACCGGCAACGCCGAATGAATCGACCGACACAGGGGCGCGTTTCAACCGATGCCCTTCGCCACAACGTTTCTCTGATAGCCGAGCGGCTGAACCGCAACACCCGGATACTGGGTGTCGTTAAGGCCGACTGCTACGGACACAACGCCTCGATCTGCGTTCCCGTTCTTCGCGAAGCCGGCGTAGAGATCTTCGGCGTGGCCACGATATGGGAGGCGGCCGAACTCCGACGTCTCGGTGTCGACGGTCGCATCATCCTGCTGACAACCCCCTTCAGGTCCGAACGGTTTTCATTCGCCGAACTGAACGTCGAGCCTCTGATTTCCGATATCGACACCGCAACCTGGTTGTCGCAGACCGCCGAGGCGACCGGCGTATCCCTGCTCGGGCATGTCTACATCGA
>CBFGQN010000463.1:0-3792 GCA_965650895.1 uncultured Ignavibacteria bacterium
GCGGCGTTGGTCCCGACCATGCTGTCGGGTCCGCCCGTCCCGGCGACCGCCAGGCCCACCTGATGCTCCTCGACCTCTTGAAGCGGGAGGTCGGGATGACGAAAGATCTTCCCTACGTCGATGGGGGAAGTGAGCGACAGAAGCTTGACGTCTATGCACCGCCGGATGCCGACGGGCTGCCGGTGACGATGTGGTTCTATGGCGGAGGCTGGCGAAGCGGCGACAAGAGATTGTTCGAACATCTCGGACGTGCCTTTGCCGTTCGGGGGATCGTGACCGTGGCGGCCAACTATCGGCTTACTCCTGAAGTGGGTTATCCCGATCACGCTCGCGACTGCGCCGCAGCGACCGCATGGGTCTATCGGAATATCGTCCGGTACGGCGGCGATCCCGACGCGCTTTTCCTCTCCGGACATTCGGCCGGTGCCCATCTCGCAGCGATGGTTGCGCTCGATTCACGCTTCCTTGAAGAAGAGGGATTGTCGAACGACATCATTCGGGGCGTGGTCATGATCAGCGGTGCGACCGACATCGCCGGCCACGTTCACTCGTCGGTCTTCACCACGCGGGAGCATATCGAGGAGACGTTCGGTTCAAGCCGGGCGGAACAGCAGGCCGCCTCGCCGATCAATCTGGTAAGTCCGGACGATCCGCCGTTTCTGATCGTGACCGCAGAGAAAGATCCTCCCGGACTTCACGAACAGGGAAAGAACCTTGCCGATGCCCTTCGGGATGTCGACGTGTTTGCCCGCTATCTCAGCGTCAAGGGGCGAGACCACGGCAAATTCTGCAGCGGAGTTCATTCATCGGATCACCGGGCGAACGAGAGGGTAGAGGGATCCGGAGCCGACCGGACATCCGATCCGTGTTCATCCGTCCCGATCCGTCGTATCCGTGTACGATCATATCGGGAAAACCGAAACCGTACAGGGCAACAGAGTGATAAACCCGGATCATTCCCGATTGCTATATTCTCACCTCAAACTTGTCAGCGCATGGGAAAAGCACTTGTCATCGTCGAGTCACCTTCAAAGGCAAAGACCATCAACAAATATCTCGGGCCCGAGTACATCGTCGAGGCCTCGCTCGGTCATGTCCGCGATCTGCCGAAGAAAGACATTGCCGTCAACATCGAAGAGGGGTTCGTTCCGACATACGTGACGATCGACCGGAAGCAGGACGTCCTCGACCGTCTCCGTCAGCTCTCGCGGCAATGCGATGCGATCTATCTGGCCACCGACCCGGACCGTGAAGGGGAGGCGATTGCATGGCATGTGGCGCAGGAGATCGCCGACGATTCCCTCCCTCTCTACAGAGTTCTCTTCAACGAGATTACCGGTGCCGGTGTGAAGAAGGCGATGACTGCTCCGCGACGACTCGACATGGATCTTGTCCGGGCGCAGGAGGCGAGGCGTGTGATGGACAGGCTGATCGGCTACAAGATCTCTCCGTTTCTCTGGAACGCCTTCCGGGGAGAAGCCCACACCGGACTGTCGGCCGGTCGTGTCCAGTCGGTTGCCTTGCGGCTTGTGGTGGAGCGGGAGAAGGAGATCAATTCGTTTATCCCGATTGAATACTGGAATCTGATCGGCACGTTCAGAACCGACAAGGATGAGGAGTTCACCGCCCGGCTTGTGGAGTATGACGGTATCACGCTGAGGAACCCGTCGGGATCGGCCGCTGCGCTGCAGGGACAAGAAGACAAGGAGGAGAAGAAGCCCTACATCGCCACCGAAGAGGAGGCGACGCGGATCAGGGATCGCGCCCTCTTCGAGGAGTATCACGTGGAGAAGCTGGAGAAGAAGGAAGTAAAACGTTCGGCTCCTCCTCCGTTTACCACCTCCACGCTGCAACAGGATGCCGGACGACGACTGAAGATGAAACCGAAAGCGGCGATGACGGCGGCACAGAAACTGTACGAAGGGGTCGAGCTCGGATCGAAAGGTCGTGTCGGATTGATCACCTACATGCGTACCGACTCGGTTCGGGTCAGCGACGAGGCGGTGGGGGCTGCGCACGACTGGATCTTCGAGAACTACGGCAAGGAGTACGTTCCGAAGAAGCCGAGAGAACACCGGCAGAAGAAGGGAGCGATCGTGCAGGATGCCCACGAGGCGATTCGCCCGACCGATCTGAAGATCACGCCGCGTGCCGCCCGCAAGTTTCTGGATGAAGACCTGGCGAATCTTTACGAACTGATCTACCGCCGCTTTGTCGCATCGCAGATGACCGACGCGATCTTTGATCAGACCGTTGTTGAACTTCGCGGAGGAACGTTCCTCTTCCGGGCTTCCGGTCGGGTGAACAGATTCCGCGGCTGGCTGCAGGTCTACGACGATCAGGAGGAGCGGAAGGAGAGCCGGAAATCCTCGAACGAGGAAGAAAGTGAGGACGAGGGGAAGACGTTGCCTGCGAGTCTGCGGAAGGGGGGACCTGTGGACCTGCTGACGCTGGTGACGAAGCGGAGCCGGACGAAGCCGCCGCCGAGGTATACCGAGAGTACGCTCGTGAAGGAACTGGAGACCAAAGGGGTGGGACGACCCAGCACCTACGCGCAGACGATCGCAACGGTCCTTGACAGAGGGTATGTGTTCGAGAGCGGCAGACTGCTTCATGCCTCCGATCTCGGCATCCGGGTATCCGACATCCTCACCGCCAGTTTCCCGAAGCTCTTCGACGTGAAATTCACTGCCCGGATGGAGAAAGATCTGGACAGTATTGCCGAGGGGAAGCAGACCTATCTGAAAGTGATGCAGGGATTCTACAAGCCCTTCACCCTCGCGCTGAAAGGGGCGCGAATCGATGTCGGCTCGGGTTCGTCGGGCATCGGAGAACGACGGAATCCTCCGCGCCTGCAGAAGACGACGGCGCGACGGATGGAGAAGAAGGAGAAAGCGTTGAGCGGAGGGAAGAACGAAAAGATTCTCTGCGATCAGTGCGGTTCGGCGATGGAGTTGCGCGAGGGGAAGTACGGTCCATACTATGCCTGCACTTCGTTCCCGAAATGTTCCCGGCTGATTCCGGTGGCCGAACTGGAAAAGAAGACACTCCCCGGGACGAAGACCGGGGGGAAGAAACGGGGGACGACTTCGGCAAAGACGGAGGATGGGGCCGACGGCATGACCTGCGAGAAGTGCGGCGCGCCGATGGTTCGCCGTTCCGGAAAGAACGGAGAGTTCTACGGATGCAGTGCCTTCCCGAACTGCCGGAACACGAAACCGGTGACGATGGATATTCCCTGTCCGAAATGCGGCGAGGGTTCTCTGGTGGAGCGGACCGGCGGAAAATACAACAGTACTTTCTACGGCTGCTCGCGTTATCCCGACTGCCGCTTCACCGCAAATACAAAACCTTCGTGAACCCTTGTGTCTCCGCCGCGGCGGATGCCTTCGTTGTCAATCTTTCTGCTCGCAGGAAGAACAACACAAAGGCATCCGCCGTGGCGGAAGCACGAAGAAGAAACGGGGAACGGATATTGCGATCCGTTCCCCGTTCGTTTTGTTGAAGAACTGCAGCCGTTGCACTACGAGTTCATTGCCTTCAGAAATTCCTTGTTCGACTTCGTTCCCTGGATGCGGCTGAGCATGAACTCCATCGCCTCCACCGACGACATGTCGTTGATGACCTTGCGGAGAATCCAGAGCTTGTTCAGCTCGTCCTCGTCCAGAAGGAGATCTTCGCGGCGAGTGCCGGAGCGGACGATATCGAAGGCCGGGAAGATGCGGCGGTCGGCCAGGTGACGGTCGAGAATGATTTCGCTGTTGCCGGTCCCCTTGAACTCCTCGAAGATCA
>CBFGQN010000464.1:0-3781 GCA_965650895.1 uncultured Ignavibacteria bacterium
CATGTCCCAAATTTGCGATATTTTCCCCTTACCCACTCAGTTCGCCGATGACCCCTTCTTTTCGGGGAATAGTGGGAAGAGTTTGTTGGTTCGGAGGGGAGTTAGTGCGGAGGATGAAATTGATGCGGCAGAGGATTGTCGGTGTTAGGAGTAATGCCGCAAGCAAGGAGTGGCCTGGATCAGGTCCATTTCGGTTCGGACGGAGAAAGCAGGCTTCCCGTTACGAGTGCTTCTTTCACAAGGATCAGTAGGTGACGATAAAACATTTGGAAAGTGGTAGAACGCTATACATCAGCTGCAGTTAGACACGGAACTTAAAAGGATGTGGTAATAATTCATCGATTCGAAACCGACCTTCTTCTCTGTCGATAATAATCTCGGCGTTTGGAGCAAGCTCCTGTATCCATTGGCGACAGGCACCACACGGAATTCTTTCTTCTAATGGAGAATCTGGTACGGCATCAACACATGCAATTGCGATAGCTGTGAGTTCCTTCTCTCCCGCTACTCTTGCAGTAGCAAGAGCTACACGCTCAGCGCAAGTTCCCAAGCTGTAACTGGCATTTTCAATATTTGCACCTCTATAAATCGAGCCGGATACGCCAAGGACCGCAGCACCAACTCGAAATCTTGAATAGGGCACATGTGCTTGAACGGCAGCTAAACGTGCCTCTTCCACAAGATATTCTCGCATCGCTTCTGATAAAGACTGCTTATGTACTAGCTTTGCCATCTGAGAGTACCTTCCCGATTAAATCTGCCATTGTAACCAACATATCTTTTACAGCATCATCCACAACACCGTTTTTTGCCCAGCGCAGTTGATGCGGAGGGCACCTGAAGTCAAATGTAAGGGTGCCAATGACGGAAGGAGGATCGGCCCGAGACCATATAGGGACGGAGATCACCAATGTTCCCAAGAAATGGTTGATTACCGGTGCCCCGGGTATAATCGGACGATCCTTTAATATGGGCACATCACAAATTACCGCTTGCTCATGAAAAGCTTGAACGTTCACATACCATTTCTTGAACAATTCATCATCAAGCGGGATCGCCCCGAAGTCGGGCGGCTCAACAGGAGACTTCCAATAACGGGGTACGAGACATCGTTGGGGTAGTAGGCTCGCGCCGGGGACAGCCTGCTCACACAAATGAACAAAGCCTCTAATGTATTGCGAACTTATCACCTTCGACGAGAGTGCCATAAAAAAGCAAGTTCCAAGGTCAAGAATATTATTGATGATCTTCTTCTCAATATGGGTAACAGTGACATTGTACCAACATTGGCCCCCAAGAAGAAGAATCCCACTCACTAACAGAAGGTGCTGACGATCAGACATCGGCTCTGAACCTGTCAAGAAGTTAATCCAGAAACCTATAACAGCTGTGATGAAGAAAGATAGTACTAGATTGACAATAACCGGATGTCGCTTGAACAAAGTCATGATCGAATCTCCAAATGGGTCTAGTAACACTAGTAGTATTATTTCTTGCTTGCCCCCTCCTGAAAGAACGGCTGAAACGGTAGCCCGTCACCCTCCGTCCGTTCATTCTGCCCCTGCGGGGCGAGGTCTGTACTAGCTGATCCTTCCGGGGGTTGCTCCCCCGGCCATCCGTCGGTCCCCCTTTCAGAGCGGTATGTTCTGTTTACTCCTTGATCGGGAGAGCCGGGCGCGCTTGCGAACTGATCGTCCGGAAGCAACCTTCCGTTGTTCAACACTCCGAACGACAGCCGGCAATCCCTTTTACGCAACTTCCAACGGCAACGCCAGCTTGTCGACCGGCACCGGGATCGCCGTGTTCCCCTTGACCCCTCCGTTGTCGAAGACCGAGAAGGAGATGCCGTAGGGGATGGATGATCCGTACATGCGGACCTGATATTCCAGGTTCGTCAGGTCTTTCACGACGACCCAGACCGAGTAGTCCGAGCCGCTGCTCTTCTCTGCGGTGCCGTAGCGGCAGACGCCGTCGGGGATGTCGACGCAGTTCAGCAGGTGGTAGGCCAGAATCTGTGCGTCCTTTGCCGTTGCCGGGGCGTAGCCGGCTGCGGCATCGGCGGCGAAGCCTTTCCAGATGCCGACTTTGGAGAAGCGTCCCGGCGGCGTGGGGTCTCCCGGTGTGCCGACCAGACCGTAGCCGTTGCCGGGTTCGTCGGAGTTCGGGTTGTAGGGTGAGATGGGTTGTCCGTTGTTCTGCTCGACCTGTTCCATGTGACTTATCTGCCACGGGAACTCCGGCGCGTTGGTCAGCACGTTGACGGTGTTGTCGTAGATGTTCGGTGTCCGATCGTCGTTCGTGTATTCCACCACGATGCTGTCGCCGGTTTTGTCCGTCACCGGGAAGTGGAGCGGGATCATGTTCAGTTTCTGCAGCAGACCGTTCTCCCAGAGAACGACTTCTCCCGACTGAAGCTTCTCCTTGACTTCGGCGACGGTGGCGCAGGTTCCCAGCGCCCAGTTGTTGAACATCGCTACAAAGACAGACTGTTTTTCCGGGTCGGGCGTTGTCCGGTATTTCGAATCCGGCATCCAGAGACTGCCGCACGAAAGCCCCTGATCGTTCATGCCGTCGGTCAGCACGAAGTTAAGCGCCGGATGAGGACCGGCATTCATGCCGATGATGTTATACCGATGTGTTGAGGATTCCGCCCCCTCCGTGTAGGAGGGCTGTCCCTCACCCTTCGGCAACAGGACAATCTCCGCGCTCGCCACCTGGTTCTTGCCGAACTCCATACTCCGGCCGTTGATAACGCTGCCGTCCTCGGCATTCAAGAGAAAATTCGTGCACATGTTCGGGACTCTCCTTTTGCTTTGTTAACAGGTACGGGATTATGAATGACGATATGATGCTGGGCGGACAGTCCCCTCTCCCTCCTGCATCTCTCCCGAAGACCGGTTCGGACGGAACCGCGGTATGACTTACCGCTCCGGATACTCTCCCGGCTATACGGTCGGGGCGACCGACGAACCGAGGCGGATACTTCCGGGATACGGCAGAGCACTGATACGGGATCGAACGGATCGGGAGGTTCCCCCTTCCACGAATTCACTCGGGAACGTTCTTCCTGCCGACCGGGTCGGACAAGAACGGTGTTGACGATACTGAGGAATATGACGGGTTTCAGGGAATCCGGCCATCCGGAGATACGAAAGAATTGACCACACACATATCGTTTGAACGCCTGTAAACTACGACCTTCCCCGGTAACCGCGCAAGGGTCTCCATCAAAAGATTAGCTGCCTCCATACGAGGTCGGTATCATACCGGTGGAGAGGGGTGCCCCGACAGGCTCCCTGAGATCGGTCTTCCGGACTGCGCCGGTCCTCCCGGGGCACTTCTCCTCGTAGTCGTGCGTAGTGGGCTGTTGTGTCGACTCCAAGAGGGTGTCTTAAAAGTCTCGAATTGCAGAAGTCTCTGTTGCTTCGCGTAGTACGTGGCGCCCTTTGTGCCCGCACGCCACGGCGCATCAAAGACCGCGGCGGATGGTGATTCCGATTCTTACCACCAAGACACCAGGGGGACGAAGAATCACCAAGTGGTAGAGGATTTCCCCGATGCTTGTCTGTGACTGCTCAGACCACAGGAGCATACAGGCTACGTTCAGGAAGCCCTCTAATGCAGGTTGATCCACCCGTCGGTTCCGCTTCCGTCGCTGTCGCCGACAAATGCCTGAACCTTGTCGGTGCCGGAATCATACCGGAGTGTGCCGAACGGAACTGCCGTGTCGGCACCGCCGACAGTGGCATCGAGAATGCCGTCATCATTCGTGTCCGGATTT
>CBFGQN010000465.1:0-3768 GCA_965650895.1 uncultured Ignavibacteria bacterium
CAACCACTCCAACGTAGCAGACATCTTCCTGCCACTGGTTGTCGCTGTTGCGAAAGCGCCGGTTGGATGCAATCGAAAAATTGGCCACCGGAGTTCCGTTGCGGGTCTGCCGCAGGATCGGATCCTTCGTCAGATTCCCCGCAATCAGCACTGTGTTGACTTCCGGCATTTTCAAGTTTGCCATGACGTGTTCTCCTCGGATCGTTAGCTGAAAAATCGTTTCTCTTTATCCCGTTCAGTTGTGCCGAAAGCATATCCGGCCGAACCTGTCTTATTCATCGTCGTCGTCGTCCTCTTCCTCTTCCCTCTCGGCAGCCTCGGCGGCAGCCTCGGCTTCGGCGATTCTTGCCTTGGTATCCTCACGCTTCTTCAGATCGCGATCGGTCAGCATCAGCGTCAACTCGCGCAGGATATCGTCGTCGATCCGCGCAAGCCGGGCAAGAGGAGCAACGATCTCTCCCGGTGCGGTATACTCGAACCGGACATAGTAGCCGTTGTTCTTCTTGCTGATCGGATAGGCAAGGCGCTTGCGCCCCCAGTGATCGGTCTCGGAGATCGATCCCCCGTTCTTGGTGATGAAATCGCTAACGCGTTCCACCGCGTCCGAAATCTGCTTCTCCTCCAGCATACCGTTGATGATAACGGTCGTCTCGTAGTGTCGTTTTGTGCTCACTGTTTTCTGTCACTCCTATGGTTAACGTATGTAGAAAATTCTTTTGTCAGCCCGTGCCGGGCAACCGGTGCGTCGCACGGGCAGGAGCAGCCTTCTTCAAGGTTTGATGCAGGAAGCCGGGCAACGTGAAAGCATCCCGCTGGGGAGCCCCGTTGCGCTCTCGCCTTCCATCAATTTCCGATTTTTTTCTATATGATCGCGCCGAACACCGCCGATGCGATCTCGGCCGCCCGCTCCACAACAGCCGTCGCAACGGTTGCGGCCTCCTCCTGCAGGAAGGGAGCAATCACAAGGGCGACAACCGACATCAGCTTGATCAGGATATTCAGCGACGGACCGGCGGTATCCTTGAACGGATCGCCGACCGTGTCGCCGACGACGGCCGCCTTGTGTGCCTCGGTCCCCTTGCCGCCGTGCAATCCCCCTTCAATCGCCTTCTTCGCATTGTCCCAGGCGCCCCCGGAGTTCGACATGAAGATGGCCATCATCACACCCGAGCTGAGAACGCCGGCCAGCAGACCGCCGAGAGCGGCCGCGCCGAGTCCGAAGCCGATGATGATCGGAGCGGCAACCGCCAGCAGACCGGGAACCACCATGCGACGGATTGCCGCCGCGGTCGAGATGTCCACACAGGTCCGATAGTCGGCCTTTGCCTTCCCTTCCAGCAGTCCCGGAATCTCACGGAACTGACGACGTACTTCCTCGATCATCGCGAACGCCGCCTTGCCGACCGCATCCATCGCCATCGACGAGAAGAGGAAGGGGAGCATCGCCCCCAGCAGCAGACCGGCCATCACGTTCGGAGCCGAGACGTTGATCAGCAACGGTTCGGCAGGCGAACCGACAGTGGTAACGTAGGCGGAAAAGAGAGCCAGCGCCGTCAGGGCGGCCGATGCGATCGCAAAGCCCTTGCCGATAGCGGCCGTCGTGTTACCCACAGCATCCAGCTTGTCGGTCCGCTCGCGCACTTCCGGCGGAAGCTCCGCCATCTCGGCAATACCTCCGGCGTTATCCGAGATCGGACCGTAAGCGTCGACAGCCAGCTCGATGGCGACCGTCGAGAGCATGCCGAGTGCGGCGATGGCAATGCCGTAAAGACCGGCAAACTCGTAGGCGCCGATAATGCCGAGAGCGATCAGCAGAATCGGAATCGCCGTCGAACGCATACCGACGCCAAGCCCGGCAATGATGTTCGTTGCCGATCCGGTCACCGACTGAGCCGCAATGTTGTGTACCGGCTTCCGGTCGGTGGAGCAGTAGTACTCGGTGACGATGCCGACCAGAACGCCGGCGACAAGACCGATCACCGTTGCGATAAAGATATTGACCGCACTGTAGGTGATGGTGCTGCCGGTCAGCGGATCGCTCAGCGTGAACTCCGCATCAAAGAAGTAATCGACGATGAAGTAGGTGGCGATAGCCATGATGCCGGCCGCGCCGAAGGTTCCGAGATTCAGAGCGTGCTGCGGGTTCCCCCCCTCCTTCACGCGGACGAAGAAAGTACCGATGATCGAGACGATGATGCCGACTGCGGCGATCACCAGGGGCAGAAGGACCGCGTTGATCCCGACCTGCGGATAGAACGACGCACCGATCACCATCGCGCCGATGATGGCGCCGACATACGACTCGAAGAGGTCAGCCCCCATTCCGGCGACGTCGCCGACATTGTCGCCGACGTTATCGGCAATCACGGCCGGGTTCCGCGGGTCATCCTCCGGAATTCCCGCCTCAACCTTGCCGACAAGGTCGGCACCGACGTCGGCCGCCTTCGTGTAGATACCGCCGCCGACGCGGGCAAACAGAGCGATCGAGGAGGCCCCGAACGAGAAACTGGCCACCACGGTCAGCGTCCGGGTCACCGCCTCGGCCGAGCCGAGACCGCTTGTTCCTCCGATGCCGAGCATCGCATCGTAGAGGAGCATCAGCAGTCCGAGTCCGAGAACACCGAGTCCGGCCACTCCCATCCCCCTCACCGATCCGCCGGAGAAGGCGATGTTCAGCGCCTGTGCCAGCCCACTCCGGGCGGCATTCGTTGTGCGGACGTTTGCTTTCGTCGCCACGCGCATTCCGATGAATCCGGCCAGCGCCGAACAGAGTGCGCCGACAACAAACGAGATCGCCGCCATCCATGACGACTGTTCTTCCTGCGATCCGGACCATGCCAGAAGGGCGGCTACGATAACGACAAAGATTGCCAGGACACGGTATTCACGGGAGAGAAAGGCCATCGCCCCCTCCTGAATGTATCCCGCAATCTCCACCATACGTTCGTTGCCGGGATCCTGCTTGCTGACCCATGAGGCTTTCCAGAAGGCAAAAAGCAGCGCGATAATGCCTGCGGCAGGAATCGCATAAAGGATCGTCGTGTACTCCATTTGCTCTTTAAGTGTTTGTGGATATGGTGTTATCCGATTGCCCTTTGTCGGAGTCGGCAACGGACTTCTTTTCTGTTTTCTCCGGTGCGGCGGGCATCTCCCCTTTCGGAGCCTTCTCCCTTTTGCGCGCATTTACCCGGTTCATCGCCTTGCCGGTCCCCTCGGCAATCCAGAGAAGGACGGCATCCTTTGCCTCGGCGATCATCCCTTCAAGCTCCTCTTCCTCGTCGGCTGCGAAGGGAGAGAGGACATAATCGACCATCTCCCCCGGTCCGAACGCATTCCCCACCCCGAGTCGGAGTCGGGGGAACGTCTCGACTCCCAGATGATAGAGAAGCGACTCCATGCCGTTGTGTCCGCCGGAAGAACCGGATGCGGTCATCTTGATCTTTCCGACCGGAAACTGCACCTCATCGACCAGCACCAGCATCTCTTCCGGGGTCCCTTTGTAGTGTCGCAGGACCTGCCGGGCCGCCTCCCCGCTGTTGTTCATCCAGGTTGTCGGTTTCACCAGCAGAACTTTCCGTCCCCGCCAGCTCCCCTCCGCCGCATAGTAGTCACCGATCCCCGGTTCAAAATCCGTTCGCAGTCGTTCGGCCAGTGCGTCAAGCGCGATCCAGCCGACGTTGTGGCGTGTGCGGGCATAGCGTGTGCCGGGATTGCCGAGACCGAGAACTATCTTCATAGCGGGGAAAGAACGGAAGTGGCCGGGTCAGA
>CBFGQN010000466.1:0-3767 GCA_965650895.1 uncultured Ignavibacteria bacterium
GGAGTTCTCCCAGACAAGACCGCCGGACCGGCGGTCGACGATGCGGGATTTTGCGCAGACCCGGGCGTTCATTCCGCTCGAATTCGAGATCAGTTTGAATTCGGTCAGCTCGGTCTCCACGATGAAGTCGGGATCGTCGGCCATGCTCTCTACCTCGCGGATACCCAGATAGTCACTTGTCGATTGCCACATCCCCTGCGCCACCGCTGCGGCGATCGAGTCGGTGTCGATGGCACGACGGAGTTTCTTCTGTGCCTGATCGCTCATCACGCCGCTGCCGACGATTGCGGCGATGTCGGCGATGATGCTTTCGTCGTCCGGACTGTCGACGACCGTTGTGGATGAACCGGATGTTGATGACCAGGAGCGAAAAAGAGCGGTCTTGCCGGTGACGTCGTATTGAGCCAGGTTGTTCGTGTGACCGCAGCTTGCAAGAAGCACGGCTGCAAGTCCGAACAGCAGAATGTTGAGCGTTTTCATTGTCGTGCGTTACTGTATGATTGTGAAGATCGGGAACCTGTGCCGGTCCCCGTATGGAAACGAGCCGTTGGAACGGACGGATTTCAACCCGGTTTAAACACGTACGGGGGGGGGATATACGGAGGAAGTGCAGGAGGCAGGGGGAACGATACGGGAAACTACGCCGGAGTATGTAGAGCCGGTGCCGCCTGCAGGATCTTCCTCTATCGATTCGAGCCGAAGACAAACTGGAAATTGTAGACCGGCTCGCGGAGGTCTTCCCACCGTCCGTCGCCGGTCGGATAGAGCAGACCGATCTCGGCCCGGAGTTGAAAGAAATCGATCGGTGCCCATCCGATGCCGAGGGAGGGGCGGAGCATGAAGGACTCGTCTTCCCAGACCCGTTCCAGCACTTCCCGTCCTCCCGGATTCAGCAGCGTGTCGGCCGTCAGATCGGGCCGCGTCTTGACGAGTGTGACGTCCATGCTGCCGAGAAAGATACTTGCGCGCAGGGTCATCCTTCCGTAGAAGAGACTGTGATCGTAGCCGATGATTCCCCCCGCATAGCTGAAATCGAACTCGTCATAATTTGCCGGAGCATCATAGAGCGTGGAGGTTGTCCACGAGCCGCCGATCAGCAGACCGCTACTGATGACGTAGACGTCCAGACTGGTCGGAATCAGATCGCCCTCAAGTTCCGGATCGAGCGTCGAGGGTTTCAGATCGGTCAGTCCGAACCCGAGCCCGATGCCGACTCCGTTGCTCGGTTTGCTGAACCGGGGCTTCATGCTGAAGTCGAATTCCTCAATCTCTTCCTCTTCTTCACCGGTCTCCTGTGCCCGAAGCTGCAGAGCGGGAAGGAGAAGGAGGAGAAGAAAAGCGAGTGTCGCGAGAGATGCAAGCCGTGCCGTCGTCATCTGATTTCTGAAGTCTGGTTTCTGAGAGATTGTTCAACGCTATCCGATTGTTCCGCAGTATACCGGAAAAGGTTGTCCGGCAGAACGCTCTACGATTTGCACCCTTACATGATGTTGTTTCTGAATCCGAACATCAGATGGAGACCGAAGGTGAGCTGGCGCAGGTCAGCAACGTTTTCTCCCCCCATCGGATACCAGTAGGCGGCCGCCGCCCGGATGTCGAGGAAGGGAAGGATCTTGTAGCCGAGACTGGCCTCTCCCCGCAGGAGAAAGAAACTCTCCTGACGGAATCTCTCCAGAAATTCCCGGTCTCCCTGATTCGGAATCAGCGGATGCTTCTTGATCATCTCGATCTCACCTCCGCCGACCATAAACGAGAGCCGTCCGGAAAGTTTGTCGACAAGATAGCGGTCGTAGCCGGTCAGGAAACCGCCGTACGCCATTGTGAACCGGTCGTAACGTTCGTTCGGATTGTCGGCCGTTATGCCGGCTCCTCCCCCGCCGATCAGCCAGTTTGCAATGATGATGTAGCCGGTTCCTCCGGAGAGAAAAAGCGTATAGTCCAGATCCGGGTCCAGTTCGGTCGATTTCAGCGTGGAGTATTCGAAGATCGGTCCGCCGTAGACGCCGAAGCCTCCGGGACCGGGAGCCAGCTCCGGCTCGGTCACGTCGATGCTGTCCCACACGTCAGCGGAATCGCTCCCGTTATCGCCCGACTGCGCCGAGGCGACATGTCCGAACAGCAGAAGACCAACAAACCCGACAAGCAGACTCTTCATAAACAACCGGAATAATGAACGGCGGATTGACATCGGAAAATATAAAAGAGAGCCGGAACACAATGATTGAGGATTCCGGGGGGAAAGTGGCCCCCACACCCCGACAAAACTAAGAAAGCCGTTCCATCCCTCCCCACCGAAGTCGACCCGCATACACCGTGTCACACAACGGTTACGGTGCGTCCTGCCCCCGTTCCGTACCTGAAAACGGATCGTCAATTCAGAAGCCACAGACACCATCACGGAATTCCTGAGGTCTGCCATGAACGGAAGAACCCATTCTCTACACGTCAGTCGTTCGATTGCGACGGCGTTCGCCTCGCTCCTTTTCCTGATGATCTTCGTCATCGTCGCCGATGCCCAGAACAGATCGCGGGTCGGCGAATACGAAATCTCCGGTCCCTACCACCACGGTTCCCTCACCATCTTTCTGATCCACGGCGAGAGCACGCCCCACACGATACCGTTCCTGACCCTTGAAGAGGCGATGGAGCGTAACCTGGTAAAGGTCTACGAGACCGGAACGGTCAATGAACTGGCCATCGAGAACCTTTCTCCCGACCATGAGGTCTTCATCCAGGCCGGTGAAATCGTCAAGGGGGGACGGCAGGACAGGACGCTCGGCGTCGATCTGACGCTGGCGCCGAATTCCGGCAAGGTGCCCATCGCCTCCTTCTGCGTGGAGCGGGGACGCTGGTCGAAGCGGGGGGAGGAGAACGATCGGGAGTTCAGCGGCTCGGAAACCATGGTCACCTCGAACGCACTCCGCCTGGCCGTCAGGAAGTCGAAAAACCAGAGCGAAGTCTGGTCAGAGGTGAGCGTGGCGCAGCGGAAGCTGCTCGGGAATGGCGGGGATGACCTGGCGCGGGGGAGTTCGGTCTGGATCGATGGTGTCGCGGCCGATACCGCCGTAGCGCAGGAGAGACTGACGGCAGACCGGATCGTCATGTGGCAGAGGGCCGATACGGGGGGACCGGTTGTTGCAAGAGGGTATGTCGTTCAGGGGGATACGATTGGTGCGAGAGGGAACATGATTCAGGGAGAGCCGACCGTCTGGGATGCGGTTCTGAATGGCGAAGCGGTTCTCCGGGCGGACCGGAACCAGGAAGTTATACAGCGGGTCGAGGGAAGAATCACGGCGAACACCGAGATGACATCCACCACCAGCCTCCAGCTCAGTCTGGAAGATGAGAAGCTGAACGAAGAGATCAACGCTTACATCGAAGCGCTCCGCGGAATCATCGACGGGCACGACGACGTGATCGGTTTCGCTTTCACGATCAACGGCGAGATGAAGAACGCCGACATCTACGCATCGGGCGAGCTCTTCGGACGCCTCTGGCCGAAACTTCTCCGTGCGGCAGCAACTGAAGCGGTGGCGGAGAAGGGGGAAGAACATGTTATCGGCCGCGTGCAGGTGGTAGAGGATTGCCTGGTGGAGGCGGCGAACGCCGAGCCGCAGGAGGAGGATGTGAACGACCGGATCCGGGTGGTGACGCGGGAGAGCAGCGAGCATATCCTCTTCGAGACGCAGGATGCGGAGAACCGGAACGGGTGGGTACATCGAAATTATATGAAGCTGGAGTAAGATGTCCGGCATGTCGGCTCCGGC
>CBFGQN010000467.1:0-3760 GCA_965650895.1 uncultured Ignavibacteria bacterium
GGCGACGGCGAACTCTTTACCGTCGTACGTACCGAGCGTGTGGTTCGCCAGCAGGAACTGAACGGTCCCTACACGCCGGAGCAGTTTCAGGTCGAGATGTGGATCACGAACCTTCACCGGGTCTCCGAACGGACGCCGGTCATGCAGCTTCAAACGCCGATCGTCTCCTATCCGAACAACGACATGCGGTTGAGACTCGACCCGTCGACACCCGCCTCCCGGACGCTGAATCTCAGGGCGCAGGAGACCCAGAAGCTGACCTGGCTGCTGAACGTCGATTCCCTGTCCAACGATACGCTGGCCGAACTGCAGTTCTATTACAGAGATACCGCAACCGTCAACAAACCTTTGGTCCCGTTCGGTCGGAACTGTCGTCCGCTCGTCTCGTTCAAGGGTGCCTTTATTCCGCCGCCGCCGGATGATCGGCCGCCGGTCATCGACCGGACCGGTTCCGGACGTGACGCCACCGTCTGGTGGACTTTCCGCACGTATGACCGCCATGTCGGTTACCTCTACGACAGCGGACTGGACCGGATCGAGATCACGCGAAACGATAACAACAACTTCCGGCTGATCACCACACCGAACCCGTTCCAGCGGTGTGATACGAACGTGACCGTGACGCTCAGGGCGGAGGTCGTCGACACAACCCGGGCCGGGCGACTTGACTTGATCGTCTACGATTGCGAGGGGAACAGCCGGACCGAGTCGGTCTCCTATTCTCCACGACCCGACCTGTTCAAACCCGAAGTGGTGCGGATCGATTCGGTGGATCGTTTCGACCCGGTGAACTATCCGTGTGCGATACCGGTTCTGGAAGTCTTTATCGAAGATCAGAAGAATCAGGCGCCGAATGCCGGAGACAACGGTCTCGGCTCGATCGAAGTACTTTCCAGTACGAATTACGATCCGATTGAAATCAATTTCGACCGGGGGAACGTGGCGATTGCTTCGTTCGACAAGACCGCCTCGTTCCGTCTGCGCGTCACCGACCGGTATCTTCCGGCCGATGCGACCGTCAGGATTGCCGATTACGCCGGGAATGCCGATACGCTCGAATTTTCCTACTGTCCGCTTCCCGATCTGCTCCCGCCGGTAATTACGTCCACACCGGGCGGCGGCGCTCCGGGCAGAAGCTGGACGGTGGGAGCCGAGGACGTGCGTGACTGGGACCGGGGGCTGAAGGAGGTGGTGGAGATTTCCAACACGAACATGCGCGTGACTCCCTGGCCCGTACCGATAACGCCGGGGCAGCCGTCGGTCTCGAACATCCTTGTGGAAGTGATTGACGACGCCTCCCCGGCCGAGATCACGCTGGAGGTCCGCGATACGTACTACGACGAGACCGATCCCTCGACACACGCCGATCACTCGGACCGCGTCCGGTTCTCCTTCGGAGGGACTCCGGACACGATGGCGCCGAACATCATCTTCCGTCGCGATCTCACCGTCCCGGCCAACGAGGTGGTCTTCAACGTCATGGTCAACGACACGCACTACATTGCCGGTGAACTCTACGAATATGATCGCGGACTTGAATCGGTGACCTGGAGGCTGACCTCGAACATGAGGGTGCGCACGCCGATCTCCTTTACCGACAATCGTCGCGGCGCCACCTTCCAGGTGGAAATCATCGACCCGCTGGCAATCGTCGATGCCGACACGATATGCGTGACGGCGGTCGACAGTGCGGCGAACCGGACGGAGGACTGTACGAGCTGGCCGAGCACACCTGACGGCAAGGCACCGATCTTTATCGGGCGACTGGATCTTTCCGCCGGCACGATCACCGGAACGGCCACCGACGACCGGGAATTCGATCGGGGGCTTGGTTCAATAGAACTTCGGAGCGAGGTCAATCTGGGACCGTATGTACAGAACAATCTGAACGGCGTGCCGACGGCGAACGTGACGGTAAACGTCATCGATCCGACGCAGCCTATTGCCGGAGAACTGGTGATCCGTGATCTTTACGGCGAGTTCCTGAGCGGGCCCGAGCAGCTTCTGCATACCGTGACGCTTCCCTTCTCGCTCCCGGTGGTTCGGCTTCATCTGTCGTTGCCCGAACTTGTGGAGGGGGGGGAGGATATCATCGTCCCGGTGCAAGTGATGAACAGTTTCTCCGGTGACGACGTCACGCAACTCGATTTCTCGATCAGACACTCGACGAATGCGACGTTTGCCGGAGCCGTGCCGGGCACCGGAAGTGGAAGCTTTACGGCCTCCTCCTCAGGGGGCGGAAGGGTGGACGTGAGCGTTATGCTGACTCCGGGGACCATGTATGATGCGGGTGATCTGCTCGGCACCGTTCGCTTTACGACCGGGAAGCCGTACAACGTTGACCTGTTCGACGTCTCGCTCGACTCCACCACGTTCCTCTCCAATAACGGAGCGGAATCGCGGGTGGAGGTACGGGCGACCGGCGATCCGATGGCGTCGAGTCTGACGCTGCCTCCGCCCTTCTTCCGGGCAACCACCGATACGCAAACGGTGATCAACGGCGAGTGCAATCGTGTGCTGACCGATCGGAACGGATTCTTGCGTCCGGACGGACTGGCGATTCTTGATCTCTATCCCCAGCCGGTTGCCGGTGCCGGCAGTCGCGGACTGACGCTGCTGGTGCGCCGGTTGCCGGAGAATGAGGGGAGAGCAATGCTCTACCGTGCTGATGGAAACAAGGTTGCCGAGTGGGAAGCGAAGGGGAACGGGCTGCATATCTCAGAGCTCCGGATTACTCTGCCCGAGGAGCTTGCTCCCGGACTTTACTTCGTTCAGGTCCGGAACGCCGACGGTTCCTCTTCGGATCAGGTAAAGATTCTTGTGGAATGATTGAAGCCGTTGCGGTGTTGGCGGGGAGGGAAGTCGGATTGTATGAACGGAACCGATCGGACATATCCCGGTCGGTTCCGCTTTTTTTGCCGACATTTTTGCAGAACAGAAACCGAATGAACATGGAGAAGATCATAGAAGACCGAATAACGGAGTTGCTGCAAGAGGCCGAGACAATCGCTGTGCTCGGGATCAGCGACAGTCTGATGCGGGACAGCTACAGAATCGGAGAGTTCCTGATAAATGCCGGTTATACCGTCTACCCGGTCAATCCCACCATCGAATCGGTCTTCGGACTGAAAGCCTATCCCGACCTGGCAAGCCTTCCGGTGAAGGTTGACATCGTTGATGTGTTCCGTAATGCACGGTATGCGAAGGAAGTGGTGCGGCAGGCGATCGATGCCGGGGCGAAGGCGATCTGGTTTCAATACGGAGCCGCAGAGGAGGAGGCCGAGAAGATGGCTGAGGAGGCCGGACTGGAAGTGGTCTCCGGACGCTGTATTGCCGTGGAGTTCAGGCGACGCGGAATCGAACGGAAATCATCCGCCGGATAGGATTTCTGTATCGGAAAACCTCGTTCGATTGTTCTGTCTGCAGACCGTCTCCCTTCATTGCCGGTCGGCCGGTCATGCGTAGCTTTATCGTAATCTGCGTGATCGGCGGAGAGTCGCCGGAATCTTCACACAACTTTTAGACGTTCATGATCCGAGGTTTGCAGACATTCGCATCGACGTTCCTTCTTTTCCTCATCGTCATCGCTTCGGCACCCGCTCAGGACCGGTCGGACCCGGCCACGATGGGAACGGCCCGCTCCTCGGTCGCAGTCTCGCGCGGAATCGGTGCTCTCTTCACCAATCCGGGTGGGCTCGACTATCATCCGGTCCACGAGACGACGCTTCCGCACGATCTGGTCTTCTCGATCTACTCGGGC
>CBFGQN010000468.1:0-3759 GCA_965650895.1 uncultured Ignavibacteria bacterium
CATCGAGCGTGATGAAGCTTCCGTTCTGCGTCGGACCGAATCCGGTTCCGGTCAGGACGACCGTGGTGCCGGGACTTCCGTGGGCCGGGATGATTCCGGTCAGGTGGGGAGGGATCACAGGAGTCGGTGCTGCAGAGACCGGAGGAGTTGAAGGCAGAGCTGCTCCCGGAGGGGGAGAAGAGGGCTGCGAAGTTTCGGCGACATTCGTCGCAGGAGGAGTCGAGCTGGAAGGAGCAGGGGGAGGTTGTGAGACGACGGAAGTCGGCTGCGATGAGGTGCCGTTCCCCGGCGGCGGGGGAGTCGCCTGCCCGGCCGGCGGCATCACCGAGCTCTGATACTGCATGATCGTCTGCCCCTGCATCGGCGGCCGGCCCGCTATCGGAACCGCCCTGCCGAGACGGGTCGACGAGTCATTCGTGGTCACGATCTTCTTCCCGAGATAGGCGCCGTGCCCCAATCCCATCAGAACCATCAGAGCCGGATCGATATCCGGCAGCAGAAGGGAAGAACCGGTATGAACCTCCTCGACGACACGGATCAGATAGACGCCGACGCCGATCAGTGTCCAGGCCATGATCTGCACCTTGCTCAGATCGGGCTGACCGCCGTCGTCCTTGATAACCCAACTGAGTCCGGTCTGTCCCGGAGCCGATTGAAGCTTCATGAGTTGTCCGCTTTTCACGTAGGCCGAGGTGATCCCCTTGGCCGCCACCATCGAGGTGATGCTGAACCCCATGACGATCAGGAGATTCTGCGGGATGTTCGGGATCACTTCGTAGTTCCCGGTCAGAACCCGCGCGGCATAGACGACGATGAAGGAGAAGACGACAACGATCGTCCAGAGGAACCACTGGAATTTCGATGTGCTCGCCTTGCCGTCCTCGCCGTTGATCAATGCCGACGGACTCCAGGTGCCGAGAAGCAAACGGTAGAGAATCCAGAAGATGAGCAGGACGCCGAGTCCGGAAAGATAGGCTTTGAATTCCATGAAGGGTCTCCGTTTGTAGTTGGATAAAGGAGAGCGGAGTTCTCCACTCCGCTCTCCGTGTCTCTCACATGTTCATCTGTTCATCCCATCGCTCTCCCCATCAGCTTCCGCTCCCCCACAGTCCCTGAAAGAGCGTATAGGTGGCCCGTTGCGTCAGCACGTTCGGTGTGCCGGCGGCGATGGAGTTCAGACCGAACCACTCCTCGTCGTCCCAGCCGCCGGGGAAGGAGCCGTTCTGGGCCGATCCCCCCGAATGCTGGGTGGCCGGACCGCACTGGGGTGATTTCCACCACTCGTCGGTCCACTCGAAAATAACACCTCCGGACCCGACCTTCCCGGAATTCTTTGCCCAGTTCGCTTCGATCTCCCCCCACAGTCCGGTCATGTAGGTCACCAGATCGCTCATGTTCGGCGATCCGGTCGAAGGCAGTTCGGCCGCCTGACAGGAGGCGCCGGTCGGATGCCACGAGGCCGGAGCGCCGAACTCGGTAATGATAAAGGGTTTGGTCGTCGCCGACTCGATCTGGCTCCAGAGATTGGTGAAGGTGCTCCCCCGGTAGGAGTTGATCCCCCAGATGTCGACCTCCGCGCCGAACTGTTCTCCCTCGACAACGGTCCACTCCTGATTCGACGTGTTGACGAAGTCGACAAAGCCGGTGCTGATCAGCTTCTCCCCCCCGGCGGTCGAGATGCCGGTCTTTGCGGCAGTTGCCAGCGTGTTGAAGTCGGTCCAGAACTGCTGCGTCACGATGTTCTGCGGCGTGTTGAACTCCGAGCCGATCGAGATGCCGAGAACCGCCGGGTGGTTGCCGTAGTCCTCACCGATCCACTGATACTGCTGCTGCATCGCGCTCAGGTCGGCGATGCCGTTGCCGGAAGGATTCAGCCAGATCGAGAGGATCACGTAGATCGGATCGGTCCCGTCGTTCCAGGCCGCATCCAGAAAGTCGGTACTGTTTCCGCGGTTGGTCGCATCCATGCCGTAGATGCGGACGACGTTCGCCCCCATCGACCGCAGAAGCGGGAGATCGCGCTGCCAGATCGCACTGTTCTGCGCCCCGAGCGGATCGGGAATGCTGCTCTGGCCGATCGGCGTCGGACTGTAGGCGACCCCCTGCACGAGGAAGGGTTCGGCCGTTCCGCCGTTGACGGAAACGTTGATGACGCGGTTGTTTGCCGTCCAGACTGTTGTGTCGGTTGTGCTCATGATGTGTTTCGGGAGTAGTTAATGGAAATGGATTATTGATGTGTATGATACCGGAGGGGAAGCGGACCGATTGGTCCGCCCCGTTTTCCCTTCTCTCCGTGCCGTTGCAGAGTCGCGCTACGCATCTTCCTGCGATCCCGCTTTCTCTACAATCTCCTTCAGCTTTCGCGAACGATTGTCGAAGTTTTTGATCGCCGCCAGATACTGGTTCGTGCCGATGTAGAGATCACCGTTTTTGTTGAAGTAGATGCCGCCGTACTCGTGGCAGTAGTTCACGCCGCGCCCCATCGGAATACGCCAGATCACCCTGCCGTTGAACGAGTCGATCGCGCTGATATAGTACATCCCTCCCTTCACCGCCGATATGTCGTCGGTCCAGTCGCACGTGTGGGCGAAGATGATCCCGCTGCCCCGGCAGAGCATGTTCATCGCATAGAAGTGAATGTTCTCCAGATACCAGATCTCCTCGGCCGGCTCTTCGGCGTTCCCCGGATTCACCCGGATCATCTCCATACCCGGACCGTTCGGAACAAGCTGGGAGAAGGGATAGGTGGGATAGTGACCGAAGTTGTTTTCAGCCACGAAGATGTCGCCGACGCCGATCAGCGACGCCTCGTCGGCGCTCCGCATCTTTGCAAAGCAGGGAGTCTGCGAAATGACCGTTCCGTCGGAGCGGTTGCAGACCAGCACGTTCAATTGCGGATCGGCGTTGTCGGTGATCCCCACCAGTTCAATACCATCTTCCGTCACCGTCAGGGTCGGAGTGGTTCCCGAGCCGATGTTCTTCTGTCCCGGCTTCAGATAGCCCGCATTCTCATACGGCGTCTTCCACCGCACGCCCACTCCCTCCCCGGTCAACTCGAACGCCCAGAGGTATCCTTCGGTACAACCTCCCTCGGCGTCCAGTCCGTTCGTGACGATGTAGGCTCCACTCTCATCGACGGCAAAGGTGTTGTTGTTCCACTGATTCTCCAGTTCCAGCGAGCCGACCAGCGTGGTGGCGCCGCTCCCGGGATCGATCTCCACAACAGCCATCCAGGCCGGGGAACTCAGCGTGCTGTCGGGATAGTCCTGATAGTTATACTCTCCGGCAAGCAGACACCAGTAGAGGTTCGGACGGTTCTCGTCCCACACCGGCAGACTGGAATAGAGAGAATTTCCCTCGGCCGAACCTGTCACCAGTTCCACGATATCGGTGCTCCTCCAGTTCGGCTTCAGCGGGTAGATGTTTCCGTCCTTCGGCTTGACGTCGGCGGTGGGATAGCTGACGATCCGATTGTTCTGCACCACGACCGTGTTGTCGTTGTTGTCCAGATAGAAGTAGCCGCCGCCGAACGTGTTGCCGGTTCGCTTTCCGGCCGGTGTCGCCGAAATGATGTTGCAGTCTTCGTCAAAAACCACCACCCAGAACTGCATTGTCTCGTAGGTCAGGGAGACGCCGATCATCTGGTTGTTGCCGTTGCAGACCATGTTCGGCGTGTAGCCGAAAGGATTGAACTGCTCGATCAGCAGCAGGTTCTCGTTGGTCGGTCCGTCAAGCGACACCGACTCCGAGCAACAACTG
>CBFGQN010000469.1:0-3749 GCA_965650895.1 uncultured Ignavibacteria bacterium
CCCCATTACTTCGCCGATCGGTTTCTCCTTCCAGTTCTCCTTTTCGGCCTCCTCCATCAACCGACGGAAGACGCTTTCCCCTTCAAAACTTTCCGGGTCATCCGGCGTGGCGCGAAGAACGGGGGAGGCAAGTTTGTCGGCCAGCGTTGCGCCGACCAGAACGATGGTTGACCTCTTCAGAAAATTTCTACGATTCATCCGGACTGTAGCTGTTGAATAAGTGGAACTTCCCGACACCCGAACGGGAGCAAACATAAAAAAAAGCGGAGATGCTTTTGCAGCACCTCCGCCTGGACTTATACAAGTCTGTGTGGTTTACTTGGCGTAAGGAACGCCCTGAGCCGACTGATAGGAGATCCGGATCTCGACGAAAGGATCACCTTCATTATCGGTCTGGACCAGTTTGCCGTTCGCCCCCGGGACGACAAAGACCCGAGCATAACGATAGCTGCCGGCAGTTCCCCAGCGCATGGCGAATGCTGCTCCAGCTCCGGCGCTCAACTGATCCTGAATATTAAAGTTGCTGGTGTTGTTGGTGGTAAACAATCCTTCCAGTGAAGCCGAGTTGTACCATCCGTCAAGACCAACGGTCGGACTCAGTTCGACATAGTTGTCGGAAATCTGGACATCATTGCGGAACTGTGCGACCTGGCCGAATTCCGTAAAGCTCTTCGGAGCGCCAATACGAACAAAATTTGACTGTACGTCCGCGATCAGTTGAATCTGGCTCAGGAATGCGGAGGTTGGACCAACCGATGCATTGAACGCACCTGTCTGCTGAATTACGATGCCTGTTCCCTTATCCGGGCTCGGCACGCTGCGGGCATAAATACGGAGGATTCCTCCCTTGTCACGATCATTCGTATAACGGAGTGCCGCTGCCCAGCTGATCGTCGCCGCATCCGATTCCTCGGCGTCGGCATCAACGGCGACAACGCTGAAGGTATAGACCGTACCGTTCGTCAGTCCTTCCACCTTGTACTCGGTGTCGGTAATATCTTCGGTGCTGAGTTCCGTCGTGCCGTCATCCCATGTAACGACGTAGGTATCGGCATCGGCCGATGCGGTCCACTTCAGCATCACCGCTCCGTCCATTGAGACGGCCATCAGTCCGGTCGGCGGTGCGACCTCGTCCGGATTCGGATCATTCGGGTCGTCCGGGTTCTCATTACAGCCGACGACGAAGAAGCCGGCAAGAGCCATGATAAGGCCGCTCATCAGAAGATGCTTGAACTTCATATTCTGTCTCTCCTTTTGTGGTATTTGCGTATGCAGTCCCCACATGCTGCGGGGTCCGCGATACTATGTTGAATGGTTGTTGAAAACTAACCTGAATATCTTTTCTGTCAACGATGCGGGGTGTGGTCCCTCGCGATTGGAATGGCCGTAAGGACACAACCTCCGTGATGAAGTTTATTCCACTGTCCGAAAGAACATCTCCGACGAAACAGAAATTCATCCCACTCCGTTCCCCTGATCCGGAATCCAGGGATGTTCTTCAATCCCTCCGAGATGGTTGACGGTTCGCGCCAGCACAAAGAGCAGATCGCTCAGTCGGTTTAGAAAGCGTATCGGCAGTTCGCCGATCTCCGGCTCCTCGGCATAGAGGGCGACCGTCAGTCGTTCTCCCCTGCGGGCCACCGTCCGCGCCACGTGGAGGAGGGATCCGGCCTGTGTTCCGCCCGGTAGAATGAAGTGTTTCAGCGGCGGCAGATCCTCCTCAAGTTTGTCTATGGCCGACTCAAGACACGTCACATCATCCGATATAACACGGGGAATGGAAATATTCCGGCGTTCTTTCCTGTCCGGCGTCGCCAGATCGGCACCAAGAACAAAGAGTTGTCCCTGAATTGTTCCCAGAAGTTCATCCACATGATCGGGAATCGGACCGTGCGACCGTACGACCCCTATCAGACTGTTCAACTCGTCAACGGTTCCGTATGCTTCGATCCGGAGGTGATTCTTGCGTACTCTTTGGCCGCCGAAAAGACCGGTGGTCCCGTCATCCCCCGTTTTTGTGTAGATTTTCATCTCCCTCCCATGCGCAGAGTTCAAGGCTCACGATCGTAAAGAGGGACAAACTTACGAAACAGAATCAAGAGAGACTATCGTGAAAGAGGCTGTAGAGGACCAAAAATCGATCAATATTCTCATTGTGGGAGATCTTGTCGGAACGCCGGGCCTGCAGGCGGTCCAGACACATCTGCCCCGAATGAAGAAGGAACTGGACGTCGGCTGTGCGATCGTCAACGCCGAGAACGTCTACGACGGCAAGGGGATACGCCCTTCGGATGCTGATACCATCTTTGCTTCGGGCGCAGATGTGATCACGTCGGGAAATCACGTCTGGGAGAAGTGGCAGACAAAGAAAGTGCTGGGGGAGCGACCCGATGTTCTCCGTCCGTTGAACTATCCGCCGGGGAACGTCGGCAACGGATACTACGTCAAACGGCTTGAGGACGGAACGGAGATCGGCGTGGTGAACCTGCAGGGGAGAACCTTCATGCAGGATATCGACTGTCCGTTCCGGACCGCCGACTGGGTGCTGGGGAAGATCGGAAAGAAGATCCCGATCATCGTCGACTTCCATGCCGAGGCGACAGCCGAGAAGATTGCCATGGGGTGGTATCTGGACGGACGGGTGACTGCGGTTGTCGGAACGCATACGCATGTCCCGACAGCCGACGGACAGATTTTGCCGAAGGGGACGGCCTATCTGACCGATCTGGGCATGACCGGTCCGTACGACTCGGTGATCGGCATGGTGAAGGAAGAGGCGATCAAGCGGTTCCTCTACAAAACTCCCTTCAAGTATGCGACCGCAACCGACGATGTCCGACTGTGCGGACTTCTCGTCCGGGTCGATCTGCAGACCTGCAAGGCGGTTGCAATCCGGCAAATCATCTACCCGTCGTTCGGTGACGTTTCGGGGAACGGAGAATCTTCTTCCGCAGAGCATACACCAGCAGAGCAATGACGACATGATGCGACCGATACATCTTCTTCTGAAGAAAAGGATTCTTCCCGTTCTCTCTCTTTTGTCTCTTTCCGGTCTTCCCCTTTGGGGACAGCAGGTGGAACGGATCGGTCCTACATCAGCGACGCTGATTGCCCTGGAGCGGCACGGCATTGTTGCCGATCAGGAGTCGGAGGAAGATGTGATCGGCGGCGCGCTTTACGTCAAGTTGCGCAAGACCGAGGATAAAGCCGATGGGGCGTCGCGTGTCCGCTCCCTTCTGTTGCAAGCCGGTCTGCAGGGCGAAGCCGTTACACCACTGGTCAGTTCGGATCAGATCCTTGCCTCCGCTGTCGGATCATACCGGTCGACACTCTCCGGACATCGCAGAGCCGCCGCAATCGAGGCGGAGGAAGAACTGTCTCGCATCATCTCGGTCAGTTACGCCGAACCGATTCACCCACGCAAGGCGGCCGCAATACTCGCCGCGCTTCCGGAGGTCGAGTATGCCGAACCGGTGATCATCCCCCGCATTCTCGGTCCCGACCAGCCGAACGATCCCAAGCTGCCGGATCAGAAGCAGATCAAGTTTACCCGAGCCGACGAAGCCTGGAAAATCTGGCCCGGCGACTCCTCCGTTGTGATCGGCATTATCGATGCCGGGATCACCGCACGGCACGAAGATCTGTGGGACAACATCGCACCGAACTACGGCGAGTCAGGAAAGGACAATCAGGGGAACGACAGGGAGACGAACGGCATCGACGATGACGGCAACGGGTATGTGGATGAC